>NZ_RZQT01000239.1:0-3978 GCF_003998485.1 Mesorhizobium sp. M7A.F.Ca.CA.001.04.2.1 | reverse complement strand
ATCTGGAAGCGCGCGGCAACGGTGGTGGCCGGACCGCTGTTCAATTTCCTGCTGACGATCGTTGTCTTTTCCGTGCTGTTCACCGCCTATGGCCGCTATGTCGCCGAGCCCATGGTGGCCGAGGTGACCGCCGACAGCCCGGCGGCGAAGGCCGGCATCCTTCCCGGCGACCGATTCGTCAGCGTCGACGGCAACAAGGTCGAAACCTTTGGCGACGTCCAACGCCTGGTCTCGGGCCGTGCGGACGACGCAATCACTTTCGTCATGCTGCGCGACGGCCGGGAGGTCACTGTGACCGCGGCACCGCGGCTGATGGAACAGGAAGACGCGCTCGGCAACAAGGTCAAGGTCGCTGTAATCGGTGTCGTCAACAACAAGGAACTCGGCCAGCCACGGCTCATCACCTACACGCCTGTTGGAGCTGTCGCGGCAGCGGTCGAGGAAACCGGTCACGTCATCCAGCGCACCGGCCAGTTCCTGCAGCGCTTTGTTGTCGGGCGCGAAGACAAATGTCAGCTGGGCGGCCCGGTGAAGATCGCCGACATGGCGGGCAGGGCTGCGAAACTGGGATTCGAATGGCTCGTGCAGCTGGTTGCACTGCTATCCGTTGGCATCGGAATTCTGAACCTTTTGCCGATTCCCCCCCTCGACGGCGGTCACCTCTTGTTCTACGGGGTGGAGGCTGTCATTCGCCGTCCGGTGTCGGAACGGATGATGGAAATGGCCTATCGGGCCGGGTTGCTTCTGGTGCTGTGCTTCATGGGGTTCGTTTTTTGGAACGATCTGTTTGGGTGCTGAAATCATGAAGAAATTTGGCTTCCGCATGGACGATGTTGAGACGCCGTTTACCATGCAAGGGGATATGAGTGACGCGAAAGCCACGCCGCAGGGTTAAGTAAATACAAATTAACCAGAAGCCTTGCGTGTAGGGAAAATCCGGTTAATACGGTAGGGGAAATTACCGCACGTCCGGTTTTCTCGCCGTGGGGACTACGAGAAAAGGTTATTAAGCCCGATGAAGGCAGCATCCAAGTTTCTAAGCGCCGCGTCCGCGGTGACCCTGTCCGCGGCCATGGTCGTGCCAGGCGCGCTCGCAGTGCAGTTCGTTGCCACATCGGCGGCTGAAGCCGCTGTCGTCAGCAGAGTCGAAGTAAGCGGCAACCAGCGTATCGACGCTGAGACCATCCGCAATTACATCACCATCAAGCCGGGCAAGGCTTTCTCCAGTTCCGATATCGACGGTGCGGTCAAGGCACTGTTTGGCACCGGCCTGTTTTCGGATGTGCAGATCAACCAGGTCGGCTCGACGCTGGTGGTCAAGGTTGCCGAGTACCAGGTTGTCAACCAGGTGCTGTTCCAGAACAACAAGAAGCTCAAGGACAATGCGCTCGCGGCGGCGGTGCAGCTGAAGCCGCGCGGAACGTTCTCGCAGGCGACGCTGGATGCCGACGTGGAATCGGTCAAGGCTGCCTACAAGCGCATTGGTCGCGACGACGTGACCGTGACCACGCAGGTCATGCAGCTTGGCGACAATCGCGTGAATGTGGTCTTCAACATTGCCGAAGGCGATCGCACGCAGATCGCGGCGATCAATTTCGTCGGCAACAGCGCCTATTCCAGCCGCCGCCTGTCGGATATCATCAACACCAAGCGTTCGTCCTGGGTTTCCTTCATCCTGCGCGACGACGTCTACGACGATGACAAGCTGCGCGCGGACCAGGAGCTGCTGCGCCGCTTCTACTACAATCACGGCTATGCCGACTTCCAGGTCGTGTCCGCCGTCGGCGAGCTCGACAGCGCGACGAACAAGTACACGGTCACCATCACCGTCCAGGAAGGCGACCGCTACACGTTCGGCGATGTCAGCGTCGAGAGCACGATCCCTGAAGTCGACGGCAAGTCGCTGGAATCGGTGATCGAGACCCACAAGGGTGACGTCTACAACGCCAAGAACGTCGAGGATTCCATCATCGCGCTGACCGAGAAGGTGGCCGGTTCCGGCTATGCCTTCGCGCAGGTCACGCCGCGCGGCGACCGCAATTTCGAGAACCACACCATTTCGGTGGTCTATACGATCGACCAGGGCACCAAGGCCTATATCGAGCGCATCGAGATCCGCGGCAACGATCGCACGCGTGACTATGTCATTCGCCGGGAGTTCGACGTCAGCGAAGGCGACGCCTTCAACCAGGTGCTCATCCAGCGCGCGAAGAAGCGCCTGGAAAACTTGAATTACTTTGAGAAAGTCGACATCTCGACCGTGCCTGGCTCGCAGCCCGACCAGGTCGTTCTGGTGGTCGACGTGGTTGAGAAATCGACCGGCGAGTTCTCGGTGGGTGCTGGTTATTCGACCGGTGGCGACACGGCCGGTCCGTCGGTCGAAGGCTCGGTGACCGAGCGCAACTTCCTCGGTCGCGGTCAGTTCATCAAGCTGTCTGCGGGCGGCGGCAAGAATTCACGCGACTACAGCCTGTCCTTCACCGAGCCTTATTTCCTCGGACGGCGCATCGCCGCCGGTTTCGACATCTATAAGTCGACGCGGGAATACAACAACAACTATGACAGCGATACCACAGGCGCGACGATCCGTTTCGGCCTGCCGATCACCGACAGCATCACGACCCAGTTGGCGTACAACATCTCGCAGGAAAAATATAAAGTTGACGATGGTTGCTTGACCGATGGGGTTTATATTCCTGGCAGCCCTTGCAATATCTCAACTGCAATCCTTGATGGCATCGATCAGAGCCCTTGGATCAAGTCGTCGGTCAGTCTCGGGCTGGTCTACAACACCATCGACGACATGAAGAACCCGCATGAGGGTATCTATGCCAACACAACCGTCGAAGTGGCCGGTCTTGGCGGCGATGCCAAGTTCGTGAAGATCACGGGACGCGGCAGCGTCTATCAGACGTTGTCCGAGTCGCTTGATCTTGTCGGCCTTATTTCGGGCGGCGCCGGCCATGTCGAGGGTTATGGCAGTGACGGCCTGCGTATCTTCGATCAGTTCCAGAGCACGGACCGCATGATCCGTGGCTTCGCCTATGGCGGTATCGGGCCTGTGGATCCTCTCACGGGTGACCATCTCGGCGGTACGACCTACTTCAATGCTTCTGCTGAAGCCCAGTTCCCGCTGCCAGTCGTTCCGGAAAGCTTCGGCCTTCGCGGAGCTGTGTTTGCTGACGCGGCGACTCTCTATGGCAGCAAGGTTACGAGCGTTGCTCAGGAGTCAACGGACATGCAGCTGCGTGCCTCTGTCGGCGTTGGTCTGATGTGGGCGTCGCCGTTCGGTCCGATCCGTATCGACTATGCGATCCCGGTCAAGAAGGAAGCGCGCGACGACGTGCAGGAATTCAACTTCGGCATATCGACCCGCTTCTGATCGGCGGCCAACGATGCTCTCGGGTCTTCAGGGTCCGGGAGAAATGTTCCGACCTAGCTGGATATAGCTTCTGGAATGACCGATCCGGTGTTCTTCGCGCCATCACGCCGGTATACGGCGGGCGAAGTCGCGAATCTGACCGGCTCGGTGCTTGTCGATTCCGGCCACTCCAATATTTCGATCGAAGCACTCGCGCCGGCCAGCGAGGGCGGCGAGAATGCGCTCGTCTTTGTCGACGGCAAGCGTAATTCCGCGCTGATGCCGTCGCTGCGGGCTGCCGCGGTGCTGTGCCCGGCGGAATTTGCCGGCAAGGCGCCGGCAAGCGTTGCCGTTCTCATTCATCCGCGTCCGCAACAGGCCTTCGCGCTGATCGGGCGTCTGCTGTTTCCGAGGGCAGCGACACCAGGGCCGATGACCAGTGAAACCGGCGTCTCGCCGTACGCTCATGTCGATGCGACCGCGCATGTCGAAGCCGGTGCCGTCATCGAGGCCGGCGCGGTTATCGGGCCAAGCGCTTCGATCGGCAGCGGTACCGTCATCGCCCCGAATGCGGTCATCGGACAATCCTGCCAGATCGGCCGCGACGGCTATGTCGG
>NZ_RZQT01000238.1:0-4119 GCF_003998485.1 Mesorhizobium sp. M7A.F.Ca.CA.001.04.2.1 | reverse complement strand
TGCGGAGGATCGGTGTGATCAGCCCGCCGGGGATCGACACGGCAACGCCGACATCGGCGTGCCTGTGCTTGACCATGGCGCTTTCGGTCCACGAGGCATTGGCATCGGGCACCGCCTTCAGCGCCATCGCCATCGCCTTGATCACCATATCGTTAACCGACAGCTTGTAGGCCGGAGCATCACCCTTGTCGGTCTTCTTCACCGGGGCTGCCGCATTGATCTGCGTGCGCAGCGCCAGCAGCGCATCGAGCTCGCAGTCGAGCGTCAGGTAGAAATGCGGAATGGTGGTCTTGGCCTCGACCAGGCGGCGCGCAATGGTCTTGCGCATATTGTCATGCGGGACGAGGTCGTAGGAGCCCTGTTCGAACAGTTTCAGCACCTGATCGTCCGACATCGCCTTTACCGGCGCGGCGGGAGCAGCAGCGGGCGCGCCAGCCGGAGCCTTGGCGGCAGGCGCCGCCTGGGCGCCGCCACCGGCAATCGCCGCGTCGACATCCGCCTTCACCACCCGGCCATGCGGACCGGTGCCGGTCACGGCAGACACATCGACACCGGCTTCCTTGGCTATGCGACGTGCGAGCGGCGACGCGAAGGTGCGTCCTTCCGGCGACTGGCTGATCTCCCCCCTTGTGGGAGAGATGGCCGGCAGGCCAGAGGGGGGCGTCTCGCGCTGAGAGGACGGCGGGACAGCGCCCCCCTCTGTCGACTTCGTCGACATCTCCCCCACGGGTGGGGAGATTGGCGCCTTGTCCTGCTTGGCCTCGGCTTTCGCTGGAGCAGCATCGCCCCCGCTTTTCGCGGCAGCGCCTGCATCCTCACCTTCGGCAGCGAGCACGGCGATCAGAGCGTTGACCTTGACGCCTTCGGTGCCGGCGGGAACGACGAGCTTTGCGACCGTGCCCTCATCGACAGCCTCGACTTCCATCGTCGCCTTGTCGGTCTCGATCTCGGCAATGACATCGCCCGGCGAAACCTTGTCGCCTTCCTTGACGAGCCACTTGGACAGATTGCCCTCTTCCATCGTGGGCGACAGGGCCGGCATGGTGATGTTGATTGGCATTTTGTCCTCCCGCCCGGTTCAGCGATATGTGACGGCTTTGACCGCCTCGATGACTTCGCCGACGTTCGGCAAAGCCAGTTTCTCGAGGTTGGCGGCATAGGGCATCGGCACATCCTTGCCGGCGATGGTGATGACCGGCGCGTCGAGGAAATCGAAGGCGCGCTGCGACACCTGGTTGGCGATATGGTCGCCGACCGAGTTCTGCGGATATCCCTCTTCGACAACGATCAGCCGGTTGGTCTTCTTGACCGAGGCGATGATGGTGTCGAGATCGAGCGGCCGGATCGTGCGCAAGTCGATGATCTCGGCATCGATGCCCAAGCCGCGCAGCTCGGCTTCCGCCTTGACCGCATAGGTCATGCCGATGCCGAAAGAGACGATGGTGACGTCCTTGCCGGTCTTGTGGATGCGCGCCTTGCCGATCGGCAGCACGAAATCATCCAGCTTCGGCACGTCGAAGGACTGGCCATAGAGGATCTCATTCTCGAGGAAGATGATCGGATTGGGATCGCGGATCGCCGCCTTCAACAAGCCCTTGGCGTCGGCGGCGGTGTAGGGCATCACCACTTTCAGGCCCGGAATGTGGCTATACCAGGCGGCGTAGCACTGCGAGTGCTGCGCGGCGACGCGTGCGGCAGCGCCGTTCGGTCCACGGAAAACGATCGGCGCACCCATCTGGCCGCCCGACATGTAGAGCGTCTTGGCGGCGGAGTTGATGATCTGGTCGATCGCCTGCATGGCGAAGTTGAAGGTCATGAACTCGACGATCGGCTTCAGGCCGGCCATCGCCGCGCCGACGCCGACGCCGGCAAAGCCATGCTCGGTGATCGGCGTGTCGACGACGCGCCGCGGCCCGAATTCCTGCAGCAGCCCTTGCGTGATCTTGTAGGCGCCCTGGTATTCGGCGACCTCCTCGCCCATGACGAAGACATCGCCGTCGCGGCGCATTTCCTCGGCCATCGCATCGCGCAGCGCTTCGCGCACCGTGGTCGAGACCATCTCCGTGCCGGCCGGAATGTCCGGATCGGCGGCGATTTCCGTCTTCGGTGCAGCAGCCACCGGCGCGGCAGCCGGTTTTGCGGCCTCCGCCTTGTCCTCCGCCGCGGCTGGAGCCTCTGCCTTTGCCGGTGCTTCCGCCTTGGCGGGAGCCGAGGACTTGCCGATATCGCCGGCACTTTCGCCGTCCTGCAGCAAAACGGCAATCGGTGTGTTGACCTTGACGCCTTCGGTGCCGGCGGCGATCAGGATCTTGCCAAGCGTGCCTTCGTCGACGGCCTCGACTTCCATCGTCGCCTTGTCGGTTTCGATCTCGGCGATGACGTCGCCGGCGACGACCTTGTCGCCCTCATTCTTCAACCACTTGGAAAGATTGCCCTCTTCCATGGTCGGCGAGAGAGCGGGCATGAGAATTTCGATCGGCATGTCCTTGCCCTCCCGTTACAATACGATATCGGTCCAGAGCTCGGACGGATCCGGCTCTGCATCGTTCTGGGCAAATTCGGCGGCGTCAGCGACGATGTCGCGGACCTCCTTGTCGATGGTCTTAAGCTCGTCCTCGGTTGCCCACTTCTTCTCGATGAGCCGCGCCTTGACCTGTTCGATCGGGTCATGGTCGGAGCGCATCTTCTGCACTTCTTCCTTCGAGCGGTATTTCGCCGGATCGGACATCGAGTGCCCCCGGTAGCGGTAGGTCTGCATTTCGAGAATGATCGGCCCGTTGCCGGCGCGGCACCATTCGGTCGCCTGGTCGCCGGCGGCCTTGACAGCGCGCACGTCCATGCCGTCGACCTGGATGCCGGGAATCTTGAACGAAGCGCCACGGTGCGAAAAATTGGTTTCCGCCGAAGAGCGCGACACCGAGGTGCCCATGGCATACCGGTTGTTCTCGATGATGTAGATCACCGGCAGCTTCCACAGCGAGGCCATGTTGAAGCTTTCATAGACCTGGCCCTGGTTGGCCGCACCGTCGCCGAAATAGGTCAGCGAGACATTGTTGTTGTCGCGGTAGCGGTTGGCGAAGGCCAAGCCCGTGCCGAGCGACACCTGCGCGCCGACGATGCCGTGGCCGCCATAAAAGTGCTTTTCCTTGGAGAACATGTGCATGGAGCCACCCTTGCCCCGTGACAGGCCGCCGCGACGCCCGGTCAGCTCGGCCATGACGCCGCGCGGCGACAGCTCCATCGCCAGCATGTGGCCGTGGTCGCGATAGGCGGTGATCATCTGATCGCCGTCGATCAGCGCCATCTTCATGCCGGTGACGACCGCTTCCTGGCCGATATAGAGGTGGCAGAAGCCGCCGATGAAACCCATGCCGTAGAGCTGGCCGGCCTTTTCCTCGAAACGACGGATGAGCAGCATGTGCCGGTAAGCGGCAAGCTCTTCGTCCTTGGTGAATTCGACAGGTTTGGGGGCCGAAAGCCCCGATTTGCCGTCGGATTTGGATTTGGCAGGCGCTTTTCTGGCGGCGGTGGCCATGCATCACTCCCTGTTGGCGTCTCTTCGTGGACATTAGAGCAGGATGAAATCTGCTCTGGGGAGATCAGCTCCTCCCCACCGATTTTAGGGAGGCTAACACGCGTCAAAGCGTTGCGCCATGCCGAATTTGCATAGCTGGCATGCGCCTAAGCGATTAAAATCATTGAAAATATTGGTGATTAACTTGAAATCAGTTATTTCGCCGAGGCCGGCAACATAATGGTGATTTCGTCAGCTTGGGACAGATTGAGCGCCTTGCGCGCCTGCTCATCGAGCATGTCCTTCTCGAGCGTGCCTTCATGCATCAGCCGAACGCGGCGCTCGAGCTCCATGCGGCGCGCCTTGATCGCATCGAGCTGGCCTTGCAGCGCAACCGTCTGGGCTTCCAGCTGATATTTCGAGTAGATACCGAATTCGCCGTGATAGGCATGAAAGCCGAAATAGGCCAGGAACGCCACGCAAAGCGAGGGAATGATCAGCCGGCCGGTGTTTCTCTGCTTGTGCTGACGCGTCCACATCGCCCGATTCCTCTAGAGCATGATGCCGAAAAGTGTGAAGCGGTTTTCGGACGACATCATGCTCTA
>NZ_RZQT01000237.1:0-4167 GCF_003998485.1 Mesorhizobium sp. M7A.F.Ca.CA.001.04.2.1 | reverse complement strand
GTCGAGGAGGAGTCCGAGGACCTCGTGCGCCTGTTCGAAACGGCGCTGAAGCGGCGTCGGCGCGGATCGGTGATCCGCATCGAATTCGACAGGCTGATGCCTGGCGAATTGCGCGATTTCGTCGCCGGCGAGCTTGGCGTGTCGTCGAGCCGCATCAGCGTCTTGACCGGTCCATTGGCGCTCAGCCAGATTTCCGAGATCGTCGCCGTTCCCCGCGACGACCTGAAATTCACGCCCTACAATCCGCGTTTTCCCGAGCGCATCCGCGAACATGGCGGCGATTGTTTCGCCGCCATCCGCGAGAAGGACATCGTCGTCCATCACCCTTACGAATCCTTCGATGTGGTGGTGCAGTTCCTGCGCCAGGCAATGGCCGATCCGGAAGTGGTGGCGATCAAGCAGACGCTTTACCGCACCTCCAACGACAGCCCGATCGTGCGCGCGCTGGTCGACGCGGCCGAGGCCGGCAAGTCGGTCACCGCACTGGTCGAGCTCAAGGCGCGTTTCGACGAGGAAGCCAACATCCGCTGGGCGCGCGACCTGGAGCGGGCCGGCGTGCAGGTGGTGTTCGGCTTTCTCGAACTGAAGACGCATGCCAAAATGTCGCTGGTGGTGCGGCGCGAGGACGGCAAGCTGCGCAACTACGTGCACCTCGGCACCGGCAACTACCATCCGGTCACCGCGCGCATCTACACCGACCTGTCCTTCTTCACCACAGATCCGACGATTGCGCGCGATGTCGCCCAGCTGTTCAATTTCATCACCGGCTATGCCGAGCCGACGGACGAAATGCGGTTGGCGATCTCGCCGTTCACGCTGAGAAGCCGCATCCTGAAGCACATTGCCGACGAGATTGCCTACGCGGTGCAAGGCAAACCGGCGCGCATCTGGATGAAGATGAACGCCCTCGTCGATCCGATCATCATCGACGCGCTCTACGATGCCAGCCGCGCCGGCGTCGAGATCGACCTTGTCGTGCGCGGCATCTGCTGCCTGCGGCCGCAGGTTCCGGGCCTGTCGGAAAACATCCGCGTAAAATCGATCGTCGGCCGTTTTCTCGAGCACAGCCGCATCTATTGTTTCGGCAATGGTTACGGCCTGCCGTCGGACGAGGCGATCGTCTACATCTCCTCGGCCGACCTGATGCCGCGTAATCTCGACCGCCGCGTCGAAACCATGGTGCCGATCACCAATCCAACTGTGCATGAACAGATCCTTGGCCAGATCATGCTGGGCAACATTATGGACAATCAGCAAAGTTTCGACGTATTGGCTGATGGAACCTCCCGGCGCGTCGTGCTGGAGGAGGGCGAGGAACCGTTCAACGCGCAGGAATATTTCATGACCAATCCGAGCCTGTCGGGACGGGGTGACGCGCTGAAGTCGCATGCGCCCAAGCGCATCGCGCAGTTCAAGCGCCGCAAGAAGAACGCCGCAGCGTCCGGCTGATGCTGTCTGATTCTCAGGGCCGGCTGCAGGACCGCCGACCGCTGTCCATCATCGACATCGGATCGAACTCGATCCGTCTCGTCGTCTATGAGGGGCTGGCGCGCTCGCCGACCATGCTGTTCAACGAAAAGATGCTGGCCGGTCTCGGCCGCGGCATCGTTTCGACCGGCAAGCTCGACCCCGAGGCGGTAACGCGCTCGATGGAAGAGTTCCGCCGCTTTCGTGCGCTTTCCGACCAGGCCGGCGCCGAGCAAATGTATGTGCTGGCGACCGCGGCGGCCCGCGAGGCGGTCAACGGCCCCGATTTCATCCACCGCGCCGAGGATGTGCTGAAGACCGAGATCCGAGTGATCAGCGGTCGTCAGGAAGCGTACTATTCCGCGCTCGGCGTCATTTCCGGTTTCCATCCGGCCGATGGCATCGCCGGCGATCTGGGCGGCGGCAGCCTCGAACTGGTCGATGTCAGCGGCGAGGCGATCGGCGACGGCATCACGCTGCCGCTGGGCGGCCTGCGCCTGCAAGACATGGCGAAGAACTCGCTGGCCCAGGCGGCCAGGATCGCGCGTGACGAACTGGCGAAGGCCAAGCTGTTGAAAGGCGGGCAGGGCAGGCCCTTCTACGCCGTCGGCGGCACCTGGCGAAATCTTGCCCGGCTGCACATGGAAATGACCAACTATCCGCTTGGCGTCATGCACCATTACGAGATATCGGCCGAAAGCGCGGCGAACTTCCTCAAGCAGGTGGCCAAGGCCGAGATCGAGAAGGTCAAGGGCATCGAAGGCGTTTCGAAGAACCGCCGTTCGCTGCTGCCCTATGGCGCCATCGTGCTGCAGGAGATCATGGCGGCGATGCAGCCGTCGAAGATCATCGTCTCGGCGCTCGGCGTGCGCGAAGGCTTTCTCTATTCGCTGCTCGACGAGGCGGAGCAGAAGGCCGATCCACTGATTTCGGCCTCGGAGGAACTCGCCCGTCTGCGCTCGCGCTCCGTCACCCATGCGCACGAACTTGTCGACTGGACCGCCAAGACCTTTGCCGCCTTCGGCATCGACGAGACCGAGGACGAGGCGCGCTACCGCCACGCGGCCGCATTGCTGGCCGACATCGGCTGGCGCGCGCATCCCGAATACCGCGGCAAGCAATCGCTCAACATCATTGCGCACGCGTCCTTCTTCGGCGTCGACCATCCTGGCCGTGCTTTCCTGGCGATGGCCAACGCCTATCGTCACGACGGCATCTTCAACGAAGCCATCGCCCCCGAGATCAAGGCTCTGGCATCGCCGCGTTATCTGGAGCGCGCCCGCGTCCTCGCCGCCATGATGCGCGTCGTCTACCTGCTGACGGCGTCGATGCCCGGCATCATGCCCAGGCTGAAATGGGAACAGCGCGCCAACGGCGTGCTGGCGCTGGTCTTGCCGGCATCGCTGGCCGATCTCTATGGCGAGCGGCCGGCCGGGCGCCTGGCGCAGCTGGCCAGGATCACCAACCGCCGGCTGGTGCTGGCCGTCGAGGGTGGCCCCAGCATGTCGGTGAAATAAGGCGCTAGCTGCTAGCAGACCCGTGTCTTATCTGACTTAAGCGGAGACCTGCCGGTCGTACTTCGCCGGCGGCATCGCGTTTGTAGACCGGCTTCCCCCAATCCGTCGCTGCTTTGCAGCGCCACCTTTCCCCCCTCCGGAGGGAAAGGAAGGGAGCCTTGTTGGAAGAGCGTTGGCGGCAACAGGCTCGCGCCCTTCCTCTACCCCGTCGATCGGGGGAGAGGTGGCTCGGCGAAGCCGAGACGGAGTGGGGGTCGACCTGGCTTGGCGTCGAGGGCGGCCCCAGCGTCTCGGTGAAGTGGGCACGGCCTAAGCCTGATATCTGACCCACGCGGATATGAGATCAAACCAATCGCGCCACTTGTCAGCGGCATCGCGTTTGTAGACCGGCTTTCCCCAATCCGTCGCTGCTTTGCAGCGCCACCTTTCTCCCCTCCGGAGGGAAAGGAAGGGAGCCTCGTTGGAAGAGCGTTGGCGGCAATAGGCTCGCGGCCTTCCTCTACCCCGTCGATCAGGGGAGAGGTGACTCGACGAAGCCGAGACGGAGTGGGGTCGATCAGCTCGGGCCCATCTACGCAAAAATATCAAACCGCGCCGCGCCCGTCGATCGACCATGCGCCGGCGCCGGCCATCGCCAGCGCTACAAACCCACCTGATATCGCAATGTCCTTCATCAGCATCTGCTGGTGCAGGAAGGCGAGCATCGCGTCGCCGCCGCCCTGGCCATAATGGCCGATGAAGCCGGCGACGATACAGAAGGCAGCGAGCAGAAGCGCTATGATCCGGGTCTGGAAACCGACCAGGATGAGCAGCCCGGCGATCAGTTCGAACAGTCCCGTGCCCCAGGCGGCAAGTGTCGGCAGCGGCAGGCCGAGGCCGGCGAAATAGCCTGTGGTGCCGGCGATGTCGCTCAATGCATGGAAACCGGAAGGCACGAACAGGGCGGCGAGCAGCAGCCGGGAGAGCAGGAGCAGCGCGTTGCGGGGCATGTTCACCTCCGTTATCGGCCGCCGGCCGGCCTCGTCCCGATAGCTCCGATCCTATCAGAAAACTCCGGCCGACAGATCGGCGGGCATGCACCAACAACGAAAAAACGGCGCGGAAAATTCCGCGCCGCCTCAGGCTGCTGACAAACCCCTGGCATTTGCCGGGGGTTTTTGA
The DNA here is from genome assembly GCF_003998485.1 of Mesorhizobium sp. M7A.F.Ca.CA.001.04.2.1. Lineage (NCBI taxonomy): Bacteria > Pseudomonadati > Pseudomonadota > Alphaproteobacteria > Hyphomicrobiales > Phyllobacteriaceae > Mesorhizobium > Mesorhizobium sp. M7A.F.Ca.CA.001.04.2.1. Next base: position 22 of record NZ_RZQT01000237.1, on the reverse strand, counting down.
TTCACTGGGTCATGTTGAAGCG
>NZ_RZQT01000236.1:0-4281 GCF_003998485.1 Mesorhizobium sp. M7A.F.Ca.CA.001.04.2.1 | reverse complement strand
GTAGATATGCAGCCCGTCCTTGATGGCGAAATCCTTGAGGTCGCAGAGCCAGGCATCGATGCGGCGCAAGGCCTCGTCGGGCGCGTCGGTTCTGGCAACGCCGGCTTCGGAGGCGAGACCGGTTTTTTGCGCGGTGTCGACGATCAGTTTCGCCAGTCGGTCACGGCGGCGACGGTCGAGCCCGTCGGCCTGGGCATATTCATCGACCAGCCGCTCGAGCTTGTGCTGGTTTTCGTCCAGCCCGGCGCCGGTCAGCGGTGGCGGCAAATGCCCAAGGGTGACGGCGGCAATGCGCCGCTTGGCCTGCGCCGCTTCGCCCGGGTTGGAGACGATGAAGGGATAGATGACGGGCAGGGGACCGGTGACGATCTCCGGAAAGCAGTTTTCCGACAGAGCAACGGTTTTGCCCGGCAGCCATTCAAGCGTGCCATGGGCGCCGACATGGACCAGCGCGTGAACGCCGAGCGACTTGCGCAGCCAGAGGCCGAAGGCGATCAGCGCATGGCGCGGGGGCAGCGTCGGGTCGTGGTAGTCGGCGCGGCGGTCGACGGAGCAGCCGCGGTCGGGGGCGAGGGCGATGGTGACGTTGCCGAAGGTGGCGGCGCGGAAGGGGAAACGTGCAGTGGTCGGTCGCGAAGGTTGGCGCGAGGCGCCCCCCTCCGGTAGAACAGAGGGGGGCGCCTCGCGCAAACCTGTCTCGTCTTCTGCCTTCCCCCAAGCAGCCTCGACTGCAGCAATTGCACCTGTCGGCAATTCCGTCGAAAGAGCGAGATAATCGTCCAGCCCCAACCCGTCGGCACTCCGCTCAAGCAAATCCAGCAACCCACGCGGCGTCTCCGGAATTCCCTCAACCACATAGCCCTGCTCCTTCAGGTCATGCAGCATGGCGAGCACGCTGGACGGCACGTCGAGGCCCACGGCGTAGCCGGTGCGGCCAGGAGCGCTAGGGTAATCCGGGATCAGGATGGCCAGCTTGCGCCCGGCGCGGGGCGTCTCCTGCAACTTGATGAAGGCCGCGACGCGGTCAGCGACCTGCGCCACGCGATCCGGTTCCGGCCGGTTGGCGAAGGCGCGGTGGCCGAGTGCGGGATCGGTCTCGGTCTCGCCCTTGAAGGAAATGGCGCCGGCGAGGACGCGGCCGTCGAGTTCGGGCAGCACGACGTGCATGGCGAGGTCGGCGGGTGCCAGGCCACGCTGGTTGTTTTGCCAGATGTCGCGGCGGGTGGTGGCGACGATGACCTGGAAGACAGGCACGCCGGCGCGGTCGAACAGCGTTTCGATGCCGGGTTCGGCGCCTGAGGCGAAGGCGGTCGCGGTGATGATGGCGGCGGGCTTCAGCGCCGTCAGTGCTGTTTCCACGAAGGCGAGGGAGGTTGGGTCCTTGAGGCTGGAGACGAAGATCGGGACTGGGTCGATGCCGCGCTGCCGCAGCGCTTCAACAAGCGCATCGATGGGCGCGACATCGGCGGCCAGCAGCATCGAGCGATAGAACAGGATGGGGATGATAGGAGCGTTGGCGTTGTAAGCGCCAGCATTCGATAAGTCCGGCTTCTCTACAACTCCACTTCCAGGCACGTAAAAACCAGCTTTCGGCACCACCACCGGGCCGATAACTTCCGCATCCGACCCCGCCAGCCGCGCCAACCTCCGCACCAGCGCGCCCATATTCGCCGGGCCGCCCTCGCGGAAATAGTCGAGCAGAGCGTCAAGTTCTTGGCGCGGCAGCGTCGAGGCTTCGATCAGGCGCAGATCCTCGTCGCGGCATTCGCCGGGCAGCAGCGCCAGTTTTATGCCGCGTTCGCGGGCGGTCGAGGCAAGCTGGTCGCAGCCGTAGCGCCACCAGTCGTAGCCGCCGAGGATGCGCACGAGGATGATCTTGGCATGGCGGGCGACGCGGTCGACCCAGAGGTCGACGGACATGGGATGGCGCAGGTCGCGCAGTGCGGCCAGCCGCATCGAGGGCAGGCGGCCGGCATCGGCCTTCCACGCCGCCGCCAGTCCGGCGAGGTCGCTGTCGGTGAAGGACAGGGCCACGATATCCGCCGGCGTCTGCCGCAGATCGACCGGCTCGGCGAGGTCGTCGAGCGAGGCGGATGTCGTGGTTAGGATGTGCATCGCAATCCGTGTCCGAAATCAGCCGGCGAGTATACGCTCGATCGCCGGGCGGTTCAGCCCTTTCAGGCCGATGACGACGAGGCGCGAGCGGCGGTCGTCCTGCGCGGTCCAGGCGCGGTCATAGTAATGATTGACGCGCGGCCCGACGGCCTGCAGCAACAGCCGCATCGGCTTGCCGCCGACCTCGACGAAGCCTTTTACACGCAGCACGTTCTCTTCTTCTGCGACCGTGGCGACGCGTTTTGCCAGTTCATCGGGATTGGCGACCGAGGCTATGTCGACAATGAAGGTGTCGAAGTCGTCATGCTCGTGGTCGAAGGCGCCGTCATGATGGGATTTGCGGTTCTCGATGTCGTCCTCGACGGCGAGACCGAGCCCGAGCAGCACGGAGGGATCGACCTTGCCATGCGACGTCGGCACGATCTTCACTGCGCGGGCGGAGTGTTCGCCAATGATGGCATTGGCGCGGGCGGTGCCGGCGGCGTCCATCAGGTCGCTCTTCGACAGGATGATCAGGTCGGCGCAGGCGATCTGGTCCTCGAACACTTCTTCCACCGGATCGTCATGGTCGAGCGTCTCGTCCCCGGCGCGCTGCGGCTGGAGGGCCTCCATGTCGTTGGCGACGCGGCCTTCGGCCAATGCCGGTCCGTCGACCACGGCGATGACGCCATCGACGGTCACCCGGCTTTTCACGCTCGGCCACTGAAAGGCCTGGACCAGCGGCTTGGGCAGTGCCAGGCCCGAGGTTTCGATCAGGATATGGTCGACCTTCGGCGTCAGCGACAGGATTTGGTCGAGCGCCGGGACGAAGTCGTCGGCAACGGTGCAGCAGATGCAGCCATTGGCCAGTTCGACGATGTTTTCCTCCGGGCAGGTGTCGATGCCGCAGCCCTTCAGGATCTCGCCGTCGATGCCGATGTCGCCGAATTCGTTGACGATGATGGCAATGCGCTTGCCGCCGGCATTTTCCAGGAGATGGCGGACCAGCGTCGTCTTGCCGGCGCCGAGGAAGCCAGTGACGACGGTGCAGGGAACGCGGGATACGGAAGTGGTCATGGTCAATCCTTCAGCATGTCGAGGGGAGGGATGCGGGCAATGAGGCCGCGCTTCAGGCTATCGGGGCGGCCACGCCACGGGATCAGGCCATCTTTCGAGGTGGCGAAGAGCTTTGCGCCTGTCACGAGGTCGGCGCCGCTGGTCGCGGTCAGGTCGCCGAAGACATAGCTCCAGCAGCCGTCGCGCAGGATCGCGGCGCTGAGGCGCCGCTTGCAATTGCCAAGGCATTCGACGCTGCGGATGCGGATATCGTCGCCAGCGGCGGCGCGGCGCGTGTCGTCCGTCAGCAACTCGCCGGCGCGGGGATGAGCGTCGGAGCCGGTCTCATTGCGGCAGGAGCCGCAGACGATGATGGTGACGCCGGCCAAGGCATCATCATGGCCGGACGAAATATCCGCTGTGCCAGCCGAAAAACTGCTGTCGTGGTCCAAAGATCGGGCTCCTTGCCCGGAAACCCGCCGGGCGATCGGATTCTACAGTCGCAGACGGCAGGTCTCCTGGCTCGCGAGTCATCGCCTTGGGTAGCCGCCTTCCCGGGAATTCCCAGTGGTTTTCGGCCTTGGCTCTTCGCTTACAGTTGCGGGGACAGCCGCGGATTTGGGATTTTGCCCCGCACCGCATTCCCTCTTAGCCCTTGCCGTTGCGGGCAAGGGACCATCTGGAACCGGATTTAGGCTTTTGCGGGCGGCGGTGTCAACGCGAGCTTACGACACGGCTATGTCGGCCAGCGCCGGCCCCAAATCCCCGGCAGGCGTCACTTCGATGCGTTCGAGCCCGAGCCAACCTTGCATCTGCTTCAATTCCTCGAACAGCTCTGCAGCGGTTTCAGGCGGCGCACCGGGCTCGGCATAGGCCGCATGGACCCGCAGTATGCTGGCCGGGCGATCGGCCTTGAGGTCGACGCGCGCCACGATCCGGTCGCCGAGCAGGAACGGCAGGACATAATAGCCATACTGCCGCTTGTCGGCCGGTGTGTAGATCTCGATGCGGTAGTGGAAATCGAACAGCCGCTCGGTGCGCGAGCGCTCGAAGACGACCGGATCGAAGGGTGCCAGCAAGGCGCGGGCCTCGACTTTGCGCGGCAGACGGGCGTCCCGGTGAAGATAGGCC
>NZ_RZQT01000235.1:0-4524 GCF_003998485.1 Mesorhizobium sp. M7A.F.Ca.CA.001.04.2.1 | reverse complement strand
CTCTTGCCGGAGCGCGCACCGCCGATGAGGAAGGTCAGTGTCTTGCGATCAGGCAAAGCTGTCGCGCAGGCTGGTCGCGGTGCCGGTGAAGCGGCCGCGCACCACGCCGACAACCGCGCCGAGCACCAGCCAGAACACCAGATTGGTCACGGTCACCGCCACCACGAACTGGTGATGCAGCCCTTCCGGAATCGCCGTCTCGTAACTGTCGGGCTGCGGTGCCCCGACAACATGCGGTGCGACGATCAAAAGGACGGCAAGGATCGCCAGCGGCAGCGACTTGCGGAACGCGATCAGGCCGAGACCGGCAGCGGTTGCCGCCACCGTTGCCCACCACCAGATCTGGCGCTGGGTGAGATCGGCGGCCGGCATGGCCGGCAGTTCCGGCGGCAGGCCGAGGCCCGGCGCCAGCGTGAACACGGCAAAGCCGGCCAAGCCCCAGAACACGCCCTGGCGCCAACCACCGATACCGCCGGCGAATTCGGAAACCGCGACCAGGATCAACCCGAAGCCGATGCCGGTGACGATGTTGGCAAGCACGCTGAAGGCGAAACGCTCGAAACCGTCTGCCGGCGCCCAGCCCTCGTCTTCCGCCGCAGCAGTCGCTTCGGCAGGGGCCGGAGCGGCTGCGCTCATGGCATTGCTATTCGCTGCTGCCGGAGCGGCATGGTCATGGTGATGCCCGCCGCCCGCCTGTTCGTAGACTTCCGCCTTCAGGATCAGCGGCACGGTCGCATAGGCCTGCATGCAGGCAAGAACGACGCCGGCCACGAGCCCTGCGATCGCCGCGATGAACACGACGTTGCGAAACAGGTTCATGATGTCAGCCCCTCGTCAGTGGCAGGGAAATGCCATCGAATGGCGATAGTCGTGAGCCGCATTGTGGACCGCATCGATATGCGAGAAGCCGACAAAGCCCATCACGAAAATGCCGAGCAGCGCGGCAAGCGCGAGCTGCATGAAGCGCGACTGCGAGGAGACGGAAGCGCCGAGGGAGACGGAAGCGGTAGTCATGTCTTGTCCTTTCGCCCTCCACCCGAGGGCATCGAAGTCAGTTTCCTGTCGCCGGCAGGTCTCCTGGCTCACGGATCAGCGTCCTTCCCCACCTTCCCGAAGAAAAATCTTCAGTGGCATATGGAGAGGACTACCGCACACAGTTGCGGGGGCAGCCACGGCATTGGGCGAAATCCGCCCTTACCGCATTCCCTCTTGGCTCCAAAATGGAACCGGCGACACCGGCGACTATAGGCAGAATCCTCGCGTCCGGCAAACCAAATTCCGCCGGCGACCGTTGCGAATGCGCCATGAAGGTCAAAGCGATTTCGGCAGATAGCGCCACGTCACGAAGCCGCAGACCGCCGCCAGCAGGCCAAGCGTGACGAACACCGAGCCCAGGCCGAAGAAGGCCAGCACCACCGAATAGACCAGCGGCGGCGTCAGCTCGGAAAAGTCGAGATAGGTGCGATAGACCGCCGCCATCTGCGATCTTTCATAGGAGCGCACCGAGCGCATGAAGGCGGTCGAGCCGAGCGCATCGAGCGCAATGGTGAAGAAGGCGCCGCAGAGCAAGAAGGCGCCGGTGAGCAGCGGCACGGTTTCGCCGACGAAGCCCGCCGCCAGAAGCGCGACCGACATGGCGAAATAGGCAAATGTCATGGTCCTGCGGCCGCCAAAGCGCTTTCCCGCCTTGCCCCAGAAAATCGCCATGAACAAAAGCGCGTTGCCGGCCGAAACCAGCAGGCCGCCGGCCAGCTTGCCCTCACCCGTAATGACCATGAACAGCGGCCCATAGACGAAGAACGTCGTCCAGAAACAGGAGCGCCCAAACGCGATCAGCCAGGCCAGCCTGAGCCTGGGCTGGGCGATGAAGCGGCCGATATTGGCGAGCGGATTGGCTGGTCGCGTCTTGCCGGGACGGATCGACGGGTTGTCGCCGAGCCGGTAGGTCCAGAACAATGCCAGCAGCGCTAACGCGAACACGGCCACCGCGCCATGCGCGGCATAGACGCCGAAGCGCGTGTAGAGGAAGATGCCGAGCGTCGGCCCACCGGTCCAGGCCAGCATCGACCACGCCATGCGCAGCGATTCGGCCTGCATGAAGTCGGTCTTGCGGATGTGGTCCATGATGTAGAGGTTGAGCGTGATCGACAGCGCGCTGGCGCCCATCACCCGGCACAGCATGCCGGCCAGTTGCCCGGCAAGCGTGTCGGTGACGAAGAACAGCGAGCCAATGGCCAGCAGGCAGGCGCCCGCCGTGTAGACCCAGCGCCGGGCGAAACGGCGGATCAGCATCGGCATGAACAATGTCACCGACAGGCCGAGCATCGCCACGACGGTGTAGAGGATCGAGACGATCTGCTCGTTGTGCAGGATCTCGTAAGCCTGGATCGGGATGACGCTCGACACCGTGGCGCGGGCGAAGGATTCGACCGCATAGAGCGAAGCGAAGGTGCGCGCGTCCGCGGCCTTGAGGGCCGGTAGCCAGATCGGATGGCGCACATGGGTGGACATTGCTTTCCCCGAAGCAGATTCACCGGGTCAAATCTGCCGTGGCGACCTCAGCGCCAATAAGAGGAAACCGACGTGCATCCGGCAAAAGCGAAGCCGGCCAAAGGCTTTCCGGCACTGGCCCAATGCCGCGGCTGATCCGGCGTTATCGGCAGGGTTGCCGGTCTTCTTTTGTCCTGGGCAACCGTGATAGTCCTCCAGCGGGGCTGAATCAGAATGCGAGACCATGAGCATCCAAACGCCGACCGCGCCCATTCAGGATCGACCAAAGCGCATCGTCGCCATCGACATCGTGCGCGGCATCGCGCTGATCGCCATGGCAAGCTACCATTTCACCTGGGATCTGGAGTTCTTCGGCTACACCGATCCCGGCCTGACCGCCTTCGGCTGGTGGAAGATTTACGCGCGCTGCATCGCCTCGACCTTCCTGTTCCTGGTCGGCGTCAGCCTGTATCTCGCCCACGGTCGACAAATCCGCTGGAACGGCTTCTGGAAGCGGTTCGCCATGGTCGCCGGAGCCGCGATCGCGATTTCGGTCGTCACCCGCATAGCCACTCCGGACGGCTTCATCTTCTTCGGCATCTTGCACGAGATCGCGCTGGCCAGCCTGCTCGGTCTCGCCTTCCTGCGCCTGCCGGCGCTGCTGACGCTTGTCGTCGCCGCGCTCGTTATCGCCGCCCCCGTCTATCTGCGCTTCGAGGCCTTCGATCACCCATGGCTGTGGTGGGTCGGCCTGTCGGCGACCAATCCGCGCTCCAACGACTACGTTCCGCTGTTTCCGTGGTTCGGCGCCGTACTTGCGGGCATCGCGGTGACGAGACTCGCCGCAGGTGCCGGCCTGCTTGCCAGGCTTGCCAATCTGGCGCCCGGTCGCTTGGCCAACCCGCTGGTCTTCATCGGCCGGCACAGCCTGGCTTTCTATTTGATCCACCAGCCGCTGCTGATCGGCTGCGTCTGGCTGTTCTCGCAGATCATGCCGGCGCAGGTCGAAACCCCGCAGGTGAATTTCCTCAAAACCTGTCAGCTGTCCTGCGAGCAGTCGCGCGACACCGAGTTCTGTACGAGCTACTGTGTCTGCATGCTCGATACGCTCGAGGGCGAGTCCACGCTTGATAGGCTCTACAACAACGATCAGACTGCGGAGTGGAAAGCGCATTTGTCCGATCTCGCCGGCATGTGCACCGCCAAGACCGACAGCAAGTTGATGGAGGGAGGGGCCGAATGACCGAGAACCAGCCGAAGCCGGGGCTCATACCGTGGCCGCCGCTGATCTACATCGCCGCCATCGCCGTCAGCATCGCACTGGGCCTGCTCTATCCCCTGCCCTGGATCGGCGACCTGCTGGGCGATATCCTGTTCGCGGCCGGCTGGGTGGCGCTGTTTGCCGTCGCCGCACTCTGGTTCACCGCGATCCGCACCATGATCCGGGCCAAGACCACGCTCAACCCCAACGCTGTACCCGATCACCTGGTCACCACGGGTCCCTTCGGCGTCACCCGCAATCCGATGTATCTGGCCAACACGCTGCTGTTGATCGGCGTCGCCTTTGTCTCGGGCATCGTGTGGTTCCTGCCGCTGGCGTTCATCGCCGCCTATGCCACGCAGAAGGTGGCGATCGAAGGCGAGGAAAAGGTGCTGGCGGCAAAATTCGGCAAGAAATACCGCGACTACGCCAAACGCGTGCGCCGCTGGATTTGAGCTGGCTTTCAAGCGGACATCTCCCCCTTCGTGGGGGAGATGTCCGGCAGGAGAGAGGGGGCGCTGTCCCTCAAACTCTCTGCCTACGTATTCACGCCAAGCTCCACCAGCCGCTCCACACAAGACTCCTCGGCCTGGTCGAGTTCAGCCAGCGTCTCCTCGAGGTCGCGGCGTTTCTGCCGGAGATCCTCGCGCTTTTCCTCGATGCGCTTGATCATCAGGTTGAGCTGGCCGACTTCGCCGGGCGGCTCCTTGTACATCTGGATGATTTCGCGAATCTCGTTGATCGAGAAGCCAAGCCTTTTGCCGCGCATGATC
>NZ_RZQT01000234.1:0-4629 GCF_003998485.1 Mesorhizobium sp. M7A.F.Ca.CA.001.04.2.1 | reverse complement strand
GATCATGCCTCAGCCCGCCTGATAAGGTGCCAGAACCGCCGCGGCGGGCGCAGATTTGAAGAAGTATGCCATGGCATCGGCCTGCCTGGCGGCCGACAGCGAAGCGAGGCTGAGCCAGGGCGCCCAGGCGCCGGGCCGCAGGGCATATTGTTCGCGGCGCCGGATGACGTTCCATTTCGCGGTCCGCGTCAGCAATTCATGCGTCAGCGCGGGCTGGTTTTCGTCGGCGACGAGCTGGTAGAGGAAATAGAACAGGTTCAGCGCGCCGGCCTCGAAGCTCGGCCGCGTCGCCGCCGGCAGCGAGGAAATCTCCTCCTCCAGCGCGACGATGAAGTCGGCCGCACGGGCCACGGTGCCGTGGCCGACCGCATCGCCAATGTCGCGCAGGTCCCGCGTGGCCTGCGCCAGGCCCTCGCGCTCGAGGTTCTCGGCCACGATCCGCAAATGCGTCCTGCGCATCTCCTTGACGTGCCGGCTCGTCACGCTTGCCTGATGGACGCGGTAGACGACCAGGTTTTCGGGCATCATGGCTGCCGGGTAACGGCCGGCCAGCCGCCTGAAAAGATCGAAGTCCTCGGCATGCCGGTAGGCCTGGTCATAGTGCAGGACGCTGTCGTCGATGACCTTCCTGTTGTAGACGACCGTCGGGTGCATGAAGATCGTGAAGAACATCGCCAATACGGGGATGCGGCCGAACTGGAAGACCGGATCGGGCCTGCCCCTGGCGATGCGGCCGCGGATCAACATGTCGACGCCGGCGCCGCAGAAGCCCAGTTCGGGCCGCCGCTCGAACAGCGCCACCTGGCGCGACAAACGCCAGGGATAGGCGACGTCGTCGGCGTCCATCCGCGCGACCAGTTCGCCCCGGGCGATCGCCAGCCCTTCGTTGAGCGTCGCGACAAGGCCACGGTTTTCGCGCGAGATGATCGAAATGCGGCTGTCGGCCTTTTGGCATCGCTCGAGTATCTCGAGCGAATTGTCGGTCGAACCGTCATCGATCGCGATGATCTCCAGGCGACTGTGATCCTGCCGCAGGATGCTTCCCAGCGCGGTGGCGAGATAGGGACCGGCATTGTAGACCGGCAACAGGACGGAGACGAGCGGTGCGGCGGTCATCGTCTGGCATCCGTGCGCTGGAGTTCGAGCGCCGGTGTGCGGCCATCGGGCGATCCGCCAGCCGCCGTCGCGAGCCAGCCGCCATGGCTGCCCTGTGCGGAGCGGGTGCGCGCGACATAGGGGAAGTGGCGCTTCAGGCTGTTGAGCGGCCTCTCGAAAACCACCCAGGAAATCGAGGCCGCGACAATCGTGGCGGCGCTCGCAACCAGGAAACGCCCTGGCCCTTGCTCCGAGACGTTGAGCGGAATCCAGGGTTGCGCCTTGACGGCGAGCGACAGCAATATCGGATGATAGAGATAGACGCCGTAGCTGATGCGGCCGAGGCCAAGCAGCGGCGGCAGTTCGGCAAGCTTTCCCAAAGTGCCGCCAAGGCCGCGCGAACAGGCTGCGACGATGACCATCAGCGGCACCAGCGGCAGGACTTGCCGCACCAGCCAATGGGTCCATTCGAGCATCGGATCGGCGGGCGCAGGCACAAACCACTCGATGACAAGGAATGCGGCCGCGAAGGCAGGCCAGCTGAGCCGCATCCAGTGCGGCAGGGCCGCGCCCCTGGATCGCCAGCAGGCAAGCAGCGCGCCCGTCGCCAGCGCATCCATGGATGCCGGCGGCAGCAGGTCGCGCGCCAGCGTCGTGTTGGCGGTGAGCGGCCAGTAAAAGCGATAGGCCAGCGACAGTGCGATGACGCCGATGCAGATCTGTTCGAAGCGGCGGCGCGGGGCCAGCAGGACGACCAGCGGCCAGGCAAGATAGAACTGCTCCTCGATGCTCAGGCTCCAGAAATGGCACAGCACCCAAGGGTTCCAGTCATTGCGCAGCGCATACCAGAAATTCGACAGGTAAAGCGCATGCCAGACCAGCGATCCCCTGGATTGGTCCAGGTCGACCAGCCAGACGAAACCCAGGACGGCGAAATAGGGCGGAAATATCCGCAAGCCTCGCCTGATATAGAAGGATCGCAGCGCGGGACCGGTCTCGAATTCGGCGGCCGAACGCGCTTCCAGGAGCAGGCGCGTGATCAGGAAGCCGCTCAGCACGAAGAACAGCCGCACGCCGATATGGCCCCAGAATGAAGATCCTCCAGCGGCGAAGAAATGGGAATACAACACCATCGTCACGGCGATGGCTCTCAACGCATCCAGTTGGATGTCGCGGGCGCTTCCCATCAGCGGCATCCGCCAGCGTGATGGCCGCGACCAAGCCGCCAGCCGGCCGTTTCGAGCGGCAGGCCAAGGCGGGCGAGACCCGCCAGAGCGCAGGCATCGTCAAACCTACGCTCGAAATCGACGGACGGGTAGCTCAAGCTGGTCAACCTGGCGGGATCCTCCACGGCGCATATCCAGTCGCAAACGAGTCCCCCAGGAGATCGTTCGGCTACGGCATTGTGCGGCGCAACACAAAAAATCTACCCAGCTGAAATACTTATGTGAGCAAGTGCTAAAAAATTGAGAAAACCGAGCGTTTCTCGTCAATTCTGGCGATTTTTCTCAGACCTTAAACGCTGTGGTTTAAATTTTGCCGATGTTCCCGCCTCGGTTGATTTGCGATCTCGTGGCTTGACAGCCTAGTTCTTTGTTAGACCACAGGAAATTCCGTAATCTATATTTTGTCTATATGGATCCGGCCCTGGCTCCGTGAAGAAATGATTTGGAACCATTAGCTTTGCGCGGTGCAGCATCGTCTCTGTTTTTCGTCGTTGCCACGCGCAACGCCCATTACTCGGCTGACCGCCAACCCTCACACCGCGTCGAACACCACCGTCTGCTCCAGCCCGCCGCCCCGGCGGTTTTCCAGTGTTACCGTGCCTCCGTAGCGCTCGATGATTTCCTTGGCGATGGCGAGGCCAAGACCAGCTCCGGGGATCGATTGCAGGCGGCCGGGGTCGACGCGGAAAAAGGGCTCGAACGCCTTGTTCAGGAGTTCCGGGGGGATGCCCGGCCCATGGTCCGATATGGTCAGCACGGCGCGATTGTGGGCCGCGGCCAGGTCGATGCGGCACGCCTTGCCATGGGTGGCGGCGTTGACGATCAGGTTGCGCAAGGCGCGGCGCAGGCCGAGCGCGCCGGCGCGCACGCAAACCTTTTCCAGGTGCCCGATCGAGACGGCATGGCCGAGCGACACCATCTCGGCTTCGATATCGCGCACCGTCTTTGCCAGGTCCACCGCTTCGACGGCGTCCTGGTTGACCTCTTCGCGCACCAGGCGGATGGCGCTGTCGGCGATGCGATCGAGTTCGTCGAGGTCGTGAAGCCATTTGTCGCGTTCGTCGTCCAGGAATTCGGCGCGCAGCCGCATGCGCGTCATCGGCGTGCGCAGATCATGGCCGGCGGCCGCGACCAGCCGCATGCGGCTTTCCATGGCGGTCCGCAGCCGCGACGAGAGCTGGTTCAGCGCATGCGCGGTGGCCTTGACCTCGGCCGAACCCACTTCCGGCACCGTCGCCAGCACGCCGTCCGATCCGATCTTGGAGACGGCGGCCTCCAGCATTTCGAGCGGTCGGATCAGCACCGAGGTGAAATAGACCGATACCGCCGTGGCGCCGGCGACGATCAGCGAGATCCAGCCGGCCAGAACCAGCCATTCTCGCCGCGGCGGCTTGAGGTGCGGCACTTCAATGATCGCCCATCGGCTGTCGGGCAGGTGCATCGATGCGATCTGGCCGGGTTCGTCCGTCTTCTCGTTGACGACCGCGGGAAAGTCGAGGCCACGGCGGTGCAGGATGTCATTGAGCATCGCCGTTTCCGCACGAGCCACCTTGCCGCCCGCCGGATGATCGGCGAATTGAACCCGCAGGACGTCGGGGATCGGCCCCGGCAAGAGCCGCACCACCAGTTCCATTTGTTGGGCAATCCAGGGCACGGTCAGTTCCGGCGGCGGTCCGCCGCCGCGCACGCTGATGACGGCGGCCGTCGCCAGGCCGACGACGCCGACGATCGAGGCGACCAACAGCAGGATGAGACGGCGGCGCAGCGAATTCACGCGTGGCTCTCCACGGTCTCGACACGCGCCGTGAGCTGGTAGCCGCCATTGCGCACGGTCTTGAACAGCGGCCCGTCGCCGGTGTCGGAAAATTTGCGGCGCAGCCGGCTCACCAGCACATCGACCGAGCGTTCCAGCGGATCGCGTTCGCGGCCCTGCGTCAGGTCGAGAAGCTGGTCGCGCGACAAAAGCCGGCCGGGACGGTCGAGAAACACCTGCAAAAGATCGAACTCGGCGCCGGTGAGGTCGACGGCCACGCCTCGCGCATCCGTCACCTTGCGGGTCTCCGGTTCCAGCCTGTAACTGGCAAAGCGGTAGATGCGCGCGCGCGGCGGCGCGGGCGCCTCCTCGGGCGTCGAGCGCCTGAGCACGGCGCGGATGCGGGCAATGAGCTCACGCGGGTTGAACGGCTTGCCGAGATAGTCGTCGGCGCCGAGTTCCAGGCCGATGATGCGGTCGACATCTTCCTTCAGCGCGGTCAGCAGGATGATCGGGGTGTGCGGCTTGCGGTCGCGCAAACCGCGGCAGACATCG
>NZ_RZQT01000233.1:0-4762 GCF_003998485.1 Mesorhizobium sp. M7A.F.Ca.CA.001.04.2.1 | reverse complement strand
TCCATATTTGGAAACACATCCAGTCGCAAACTGAAATTTTAGTATGTTCATCTGTAAAAATATTATCTAATAAAAACAATTAATTGATATGCATACCGCATGCCTAATTTCCAAAAATGGCAAAAATTGGCTTGATCGCTGCGGTTGTTGGTGTTTAGCCTATGGCCACCGACCGCAGGCAAAGGGCGTCGAAATGGCAGCAAATGAAGATGATGAAGACGTCGTGGTGGATGCTTCCGTTCGCCGGAGCCGCGCCGAATTCGTGTTCGAAGCGCTGCTGAAGGCGATCGTGCGGGTCGACCGTCGGCCGGGCGATCTGCTGCTCAAGGACGACATCGCCAGGGAGCTCGGCGTGTCGCGACAGCCGGTGACCGATGCGATCAACCGCCTGGCTGGGCTGGGGCTCGTCACGGTGATCCCGCAGGTCAATTCCTACGTTTCGCGCATCTCACCGGCCGACGTGATCGAGAGTTCGTTCCTGCGCAGCGCCGTCGAGGCGCAGATCGTGCATGAACTCGCATCCCATCCGAAAAGCGCTGTCGTGACGGCACTGCGCAACCAATTGCTGGAACAGGTCCAGCTTGTGGCCGCCGGCGACGTGGACGGTTTCCACGACGCGGATGACGCCTTCCACCGCATGCTGGTGGAACTCGCCGGCTTGCCGGGTCTCTGGGACCAGATCGCGGCGGCACGACTGCACCTGGTGCGCGTGCGCCGGCTCGGCCTGCCCCGCCCCGGTCGTCTCGCCATCTCCTACGCCGAGCACTCGATGGTGGTCGACGAAATCGAGGCCGGACGGCCTCGCAAGGCGGCAAACACCATCGCCCATCACATTCGCTACAACGAAGGCGAACTGCGACGGCTTCAGAAGGACCTGCCGCAATATTTTCTTTGAAAAACTGAAGCGGAATCAACCGCTCAGGGGAACTATACGGAGAACACTCGTGACCAGACCGTCTCGCCTTCGTCCACTCGCACTCGCTTTGTTGCTGTCGGCCGCGCCCATGGCGGTCGTCGCCGCCGACATGCCGCCGGAAGCCGCCGAACCGATGGTGCCGCTGCCGTTGTCGCCGACCGGCCAGCCGGTGGTCGGCTTCCCCGATGGCGTACCGGCCAGCCCCGCCGCCTCATTGACCTTCACGGCAGACGAGCTGGCGAAGCTCAAGGCCGGCAGTTTCACCGCCGGCATTGCGATGCAGGCGATGGACTCGCCCTGGAACACTTTGCAGGTCGAGGCGCTGAAGAAGACACTCGACGAGTACGGCATCAAGGTCGTGGCGGTCACCGACGCCAAGCAGGCGCCGACCGCCCAGGCCGACCAACTCGAAGGCATGATCGCCCAGAAGGTCAATCTGATCTTCTCGGTGCCGATCGACCCCAAGGGCCAGGCCGATACCTACAAGCGGGTCTCCGAAAGCGGCGTGAAGATCGTGTTCATGGACAATGTCGCCTACGGCATGGCGCCCGGCAAGGACTACGTCACCGTGGTCGCATCCGACAACGAGCAGAACGCGGTGTTTGCCACCGACGAGATGATCAAGGCGATCGGCGGCAAGGGCGAAGTCGGCCTGATGACCTACATCCAGGAATCCTACTATTCGATCGCGGCACGCGTTGCCGGTTTCGAGAAGTCGGTCGCCGCCCATCCCGGCGTCACCGTGGCGGCACGCGAAAAATTCACCCAGCCGCGCGAGGCCTATGACAAGGCGGTCGCCATGCTGACCGCGCATCCTGATATCAAGGGCATCTTCGCGGTGTGGGGCGACCCGGCCATGCAGACGCTTGCCGGCGCCGAGTCGCTCGGCCGCAACGATCTCGTCGTCACCACCAACGATCTCGGCCCGGACAGCGCACTCTACATAGCCCGCGACCAGATCATCGCCATCGGTGCGCAACTGCCTTACGATCTCGGCATAGCCGAAGCCCAGGCAGGTGCTGCCGCCCTGCTCGGCAAGCAGGTGCCGCCTTACATCTCGTTGCCCTCGCTGCGGGTGAAGAAGGCCAATCTTCTGTCGGCCCTCAAGCAGGTGACCAAACAGGACGTGCCGGAAGATGTCGTCAAGGCCTGTGCCGGCGCCTGCTACTGATCTCGATCCCGGGCGGCGGGCCGACCCGCCGCCCATATCGCCTCTTTTGGGAATCGCCATGTCCGCTGCCGACAATCCCCTGCCCACGCTGGTTTCCATGCGTGGCATCGTCAAGCGGTTCGGCGCCAACACCGTGCTGCGCAACGTCGATTTCGAGGTCCGGGGCGGCGAAGTCCACGCCTTGCTCGGCGAGAACGGCGCCGGCAAGTCCACATTGATGAAAGTGCTGCTTGGCATTCACGCGCCCGATGAAGGCACGATCCTGGTACGCGGCGAACCGTTGGCCTCCATTTCGACGCGCGCGCGCCTCGAAGCCGGCGTGGCGATGATCTTCCAGGAATTGAGCCTGGTGCCAGCGATGAGCGTCGCCGACAATCTGTTTCTTGGCCGCGAGCCGCTGCTGTTTGGCGGGCGCATCGACCGCCGCCGCATCCGGCGCGAGGCAGACGAACTGATCGCCGGGCAAGGCTTTGCGCTCGATCCGGACGCGCTCGTCGAAGATCTGCCGTTCGCGGCGCGCCAGCAGGTCGAAATCCTCAAGGCGCTGTCGCGCGGCGCTTCGGTGATCGTCATGGATGAACCGACCTCGTCGCTTACCGTGCGCGAAGAAGAGGTGCTGCATGCCACCATCGCCCAACTGCGCGCCACAGGCATCGGCGTCGTCTATATCAGCCACCGCATGTCGGAGATTTTTCGCGTCGCCGATCGGTTGAGCATCATCAAGGACGGCCATATCCAGGGACCGTTTGCCACCGAGCAGATCACCATACCCGAGGTGTCGCGGTTGATGGCGCGGTCGGCCTCCGTCGTGGTGATGAAGCCGAAGGCACGACGCGAACCGGGCGAAATCGTCCTCGAGGTGGTTGACCTCGGTACGGCGCGAAAGCTGCGCGATGTCGGCCTTGCCGTGCGCGCCGGCGAAATTGTCGGCATCGCCGGCCTTGTCGGCAGCGGCCGCTCGACGCTTGCCAAGGCACTGTTCGGGCTGATCCCGGATGCGCGCGGCGACGTACAGCTCAGCGGCCGCGAGATCGGCGCGTTGGCGACGCCGCCGCGCATCCGCGCAGGCATGGCGCTGGTGCCGGAGGACCGAAGGGCCGAAGGGCTGGTCGCTCAACACAGCCTGGCCGCCAATGTGGCTCTGCCCAATCTGGCCGAACTGACGTCGCGCTGGCCGGGCGTCTTGTCGTGGCGGCGCGAGACCGAGATGTTCCTCAGCTTTCGCGATGCGCTGCACATCGCCTGCCGCGAGCCCGGTCAACCGGCTTCGGAACTATCGGGCGGCAACCAGCAGAAGGTGGTGTTCGCAAAGTGGTTTGCCAGCAATCCAAAACTGCTGATCCTCGACGAGCCGACGGCAGGCGTCGACGTCAACGCCAAGGCGGAAATGCGGACGCTGGTGCTGCGGGCTGCCGAAAAGGGCATGGCGGTGCTGCTGATCACCTCTGAACTCGATGAACTGGCCGGTCTCGCCGACCGGCTGATCTATATGGTCGACGGCCGGCTGGTGCCGGGCGAGGCCACACCGCGCGGCGAGGAAGAAATCCGCACCGTGCTGCAACAGCTCGCCACCATACACGAGGCCGCATGACCAACTCGATCCTCACCCCAGGCCTTAGCTCCGACATGGCCGCCGCCAGACGTGCATTCGCCTGGCAGAGGGCGAAACGCCTGGCTCGCGACCACATCACCTTCATCGTCTTCGGACTGATCACGCTGTTCTTCATCCTGCACGCGCCCAACTTCGCCTCGCTGGCGACGGCGAACGCCATCGGCCGCATCACCGCGGTGGTGTCGATCATGGCGGTCGGCATGACCATGGTGATCATGTGCCGCGAGATCGACCTGTCGGTCGGCGCGCTGGCCAGCCTTTCGGCCATGGTCGGCGCCATACTGATGCAGACCGGCATCACGCCGTGGCTGTCGATCCCGGTGATGACGGCCTTCGGGGCGCTGGTCGGGCTGATCAACGGCCTGATCGTCACCCGGTTGCGCATCCCCTCCTTCCTGGTGACGCTGGGCATGCTCAGCATCCTGTCCGGTACGGCACTCACGCTTACGGATTCGCTTCCGGTGCCGATCGGCGACCGCACGCTTGGCAAGATCATGGCCAACGGCACGCTGATCGGCCTGCCGGCTGCGGTGTGGTGGACGGTGGTGTTCGCGCTGGCCGGCATCTATGTGCTGCATCTGTCGGTGATCGGCCGGCAGATGGCGGCGACCGGCGGCAACGAAGCAGCGGCACGGTTTTCCGGTATCGACGTCGACCGCGCCAAGGTGGTGGCCTTTGCCATCTGCGGCGCCTGCGCCTCCTTCGCCGGCTACATGCTGGCGGCACGCGCTTCGGCCGGCAACCCTAGTGTCGGCGTCGGACTCGAGCTCAACGTCATTGCCGCGGTTATCATCGGCGGCACCAGCCTGTTCGGCGGCCGCGGCTCGGTGATCGGCTCGGTGATCGGCGCCATCTTCATCGGCATCCTTGCCTTCGGCCTGGTGGTCATCGGCCTCTCGACGACCATCCAGGAGATCGTCAAGGGCGTCATTATCATCCTCGCTGTTTCGTTGAACCGGAGATAACAGCCATGACCGCGCAAACCGGGCTGCCTATCGACGGCAAGATGTATATTGGCGGCCGCTGGACGTCTGGCCGGTCGACGCGCGCTATTGCCGTCTAC
>NZ_RZQT01000232.1:0-4860 GCF_003998485.1 Mesorhizobium sp. M7A.F.Ca.CA.001.04.2.1 | reverse complement strand
GCTGCACCAGATAGGGCATCGCGTCATGCACGCCGCCGAGATCGTCGCCGGGAATGCCGGCCGCGCGCGGCGTTTCGGAACCGCCGCAATAAAGCACCGCGTCATGTTCGGCGAGCAGCTCGGCAACCGGCTTGTCGACGCCGACATTGACGCCGCAATGGAAGGTGACGCCCTCGCCCTGCATCTGCTCGATGCGCCGGTCGATATAGTGCTTCTCGATCTTGAAGTCGGGAATGCCGTAACGCATCAGCCCGCCGGGCCGGCTCTCGCGCTCATAGACATGGACGTCGTGGCCGGCGCGGCCGAGCTGCTGGGCAGCCGACATGCCGGCCGGGCCGGAGCCGATGACGGCGACGCGCTTGCCGGTCTTCTTCTCCGGCGGATAGGGCCTGATATGGCCGGTCTCGTAAGCCTTGTCGGCGATCGCCTGCTCGACCGTCTTGATGGCGACGGGAATGTCCTCGAGGTTCAGCGTGCAGGCTTCCTCGCAAGGTGCGGGGCAGATGCGGCCGGTGAATTCCGGGAAATTGTTGGTCGAATGCAGGTTGCGGATCGCATTGTCCCAGTCGCCATTGTAGACGAGGTCGTTCCAGTCCGGGATCTGGTTGTGGATGGGACAGCCCGTTGGCCCGTGGCAGAACGGAATGCCGCAATCCATGCAGCGCGCGGCCTGTTTCTCGACCTCCTTGTCCGACATCGGCAGCGTGAATTCACGGAAATGCCGGATGCGGTCGGAGGCCGGCTGGTACTTGTGCACCTGCCGGTCGATTTCGAGAAAGCCTGTTACCTTGCCCATAGTCCAGCTCCTGCTGTCCAGATGGCGCGCCTGGCGACGCCCTGCAGCTGGATCAGATGGGGCATCCCGTCCACACATGGGCCGCACCAAGTTGCCCAAAATTCGACTATGTACACTTGCCGGGCTCAAAGCTCGTGAGGGGCTCGCCATGCAGCCAGTTCTCGACTCTAATCGAAGGAGCCGGGGACTCCATCTGCAATACCACGTTGCGGTCCAAAGCTATTTCCAAAGGTTTCTGCACGAGCTGGTTTCCTCTCAGAGACGGCACACGGGTTCAGGGAGGAGCGCATCGCTCGTCTTGCCCCATTAAGTGCAGTCACAGTCACTCAGTCTCAAAAGCCATGCCAACGCGCTCAGCGCGCAGTTAGCGCCCATTGCTTCGAAAAACCTCGTCAGTGCCCAGATGTTGGTTGTAATGAACCTGACATTTGTCTGACGCTGTCAGCTTTTGGACACGCGATCACGCGCTTCGTGCCGCCAGGCCAGGCCGAGCCCTGTGTTGCCAGCGGTCGCTTCGATGATTGTACCGCCCGGCGCGAGCTGGCCACGCTGTTCGGCATTAACGATCATCGACAACGCAATGCGATCCTTGATCGATCCGCCGGGATTTTGGCTTTCGAGCTTGACGAAGAGAATTCCTGACTCCGACGTTGTACCGCTGACCAGCCGTGTTGGAGCTGAAATCAGAGGAGTTCGCCTTGGTGGAGACCTTTCGGACGCAGCGATAGCAGCCATCAACCAGCTTCTTCTAAAACACAAGGTGATCTTCTTCCGCGGCCAGGAGCATCTCGACGATGCGGAGCAGGAATTGTTCGCGCGGCGTCTGGGTAACCTTGTACCTCATCCCACGCAGGGGCCGGCAGCCGGCACGGCCTCAATCCTCAATCTCGATTCCGGCCGTGGCGGTGGCAGGGCAGACCAGTGGCATACCGATGTGACTTTCGTCGATGCCTATCCGAAATTCTCGGTCCTACGTGGCGTCGTCATTCCGGCGGCGGGGGGCGACACGATCTGGTCCAACACGCACGCCGCGTACGAGAATCTGCCGGCGCCGCTCAAAATATTGGCGGACAATCTGTGGGCTATTCATAGCAATGCCTACGACTACGCAGCCGTGCGCCCGCGCGCCACAGCCGAAGAGAAGAAGCACTTCGAGGAAGTTTTCACATCGACGATCTACGAGACCGAGCATCCGGTCGTGCGCGTCCATCCGGAAACCGGGGAGAAGTCGCTGCTGCTCGGCAATTTCGTGCAGCGCCTCGTCGGCCTTTCCAAGAGCGATTCCGCCAAACTCTACGAGGTGTTCCAGTCCTACGTCACTGCCCCGGAAAATACCGTGCGGTGGCGCTGGCAAGTAGGCGACGTCGCTATCTGGGACAACCGTGCTAACCAGCATTATGCGGTCAACGACTATGGCGACCAGCACCGGGTTGTGCGTCGCGCTACGGTTGACGGTGACGTTCCGATCGGCGTCGACGGTCGCCGCAGTATAACCCATGTCAAGGCAGCCAAGCCGGCGGCGAAGGCAGCCTGACCGTCTGAACAGGGTAAAGATGAAAACTTCGTATCGCCGCGGCCATATCGCGCTGCTTAACCGCCCCACAAAGCCTTATGATTTCCGAGAAGCAAGGCGAGTTGCGGGCTCGAGGCTTGGCCCGAAATCGAGGTCCTGCAGCGTGGCGCATGGCTCGAGTCGCTGCTCGTGGCCCCGCTGCAGCGGTACAGGTCCCCCACCGCCCCACCATCTCGCCCGCCCTGCACCTCGGATAGCGATCATTCACCGTTTGTTCATTATGATAGCGCACGATCATAACTGGACATGCTGGTAGCTCGTACATGCCTGAAGGCCCTGCGCGCCGACCCAGCGCCGGGGCCTTTTTACTTCCGCAAAATCGATTCCAGCAACGCGGGCACTTCGCAGGATGTCGGAATCCCGCGCTTGCGATGATACGCCGTACAGCGAATTGCGCGAGTCAAACGAATTTGGGTTTCTCAAATATAGAATCGTCGATACCGATCCTGATGGATCGAGCCTCGACGACGAAGTCAACCATCTTCAAACGGAATTATTCAACATTGCCGAGAGCTCCCGGTGTGCCGTCGAAGCCGACATTGGGGAGGTCAGCGGTCACCAACGATCATGGTGATCGCCAGCATCTTTCGTATTCACATAACCGTCGGCCTTGTACTTTCCCGAGGCCATGACATGAGTGGGTCTTCCAAGCACCGATTTGGCCCGGTAGGATTTGCAGGGGGCGCGGACAAGCGGATGAACAAACGGAATGATGCCGGAAAACTGCGCGCGCCTGCTGGGATTTAGCCGACCGTCGATAGGAACATAGCCCTGGTCGACGGCTTTCTGAAGGGCAAGAGTTTCGCCGACCTGGCTCAGGAACATGGCTTGTCGACAACGAGGGTGCGCCAAATCATCGAGAAGGCCGATCGGCTCGTGGGCGGCGCATTCAGACCAAGACTGAAACGTCCAACGCCTCGCCTCGGTCCGATTTCATGGTCGACTATCCCTATGTGTGCAAATGGCCGAGAAGCACCGGCTGGGTAGCGTCACGCCGCATCATTCTTTGCGGAGCTGGAGCGCGCGGGATCGCTGGAGCGGCTGGTGAAAGCGGTTGCCGGGGCGCACAACACGTGAGCTGGCGCCTCGTGTGGCAAAAGGAGAGGGCGAGAGCCCATGGCCTGCAATGAAGCGATCAAGCATTGCGATCGTGGAACCAAGCTAGTCGACCATCCGGACCGCGGCCTTCAATGCCAGCTCGCCTTGGAATCGGCCTTCCAGGAATTGGCTGAGCGCGCAGCGGAATCCGGCTGGACCGAGGAGATAGCCACGCGCTCCTCGAACTCGCCGGCGCGCGCCTCAGGAGCGACTCCGCCAATGACAGACTGAGAGGACGATTAATCGTGCCAGGGCAACGAGAGAGCGGCAGGTTCAAGAAGCTTCGCCTGAACCGATAGGAACGTCGCTGCGCCAATAAAATTGGCGGTGAAGGCTGACCGCGGCCGAGTCGGGCAAGCGAGCGAAGTGCTGAAATAAGGGCGTGAGAATCCAAGACATCGTTTGTAGAGAGCATCGAGCTTCGCGAGATTGTGGTACAGGATCGACCGCAGGTGTTCTCGCAGCGCTCGCAGAACCCGGGATTCTTCCGCGGCACCCGCCAAGGCGAAGAACGGTCAGAGTTGCACGATAACGTTTAAAAGCGAGCCTTCCTCCGAAAGTCTGCGCGCGCAGTTCCACGGTCCGATGCGCTTTCATAGCTATTCCAATCGCCGCGCCCATCCTCTCCCGGATCAGGTCCAGCGGGTCTGCAGTGCATGCGCCCCCAAAGTGGACGCCATTGGGCCGGGTGAACCGGGCTCGATTGCGCGCCGAAGGCCCGTTCCAGGCCCGGAAATCCGGGTCCGTCAGGGCGAGCGCGTGCGGGTCGAGGTAGAGAACGGCCTTGCCGAGAAAACGACCGTGCACTGGCATCGCGTGCGTGTGCCACATGCCATGGATGGCGTGCCTCACCTCACGCAGAAGCCCGCGAAAAGGCAACGGAAGATCTAGCATTTATGGGGGAAATGTTTTTTCGGAGTGCTTGACCCGCAGGAAGGGCAGGGCATGACTGCCTATCGCCCGACCCGGCCGGCCGCACTCATGACCGGCTGGGCTCGGTTAATCCTGCATGCCGCGCCCATGAGGTTGCGCTCTGTCGGGAGTGCGTCGAGCACAACGACGAGATGTAGTTCACGATCTTTGAAACGCGTGTCAACCATCCAAAGTGTGGATGCCTTTCATCGAAACAAACGATTTCATCAATGTTCTGGAATCCTGCATGGGCAGAACAGAAACCGCCCGAAAGGAGATTTTTCATGCGCTCTACCGGGCAGTGGAGTGCTGGGAAAGGGAGTTGCAACTGACCGGGTCCGACTTCTTCCGAGTCTATGGACAGACTGGGAGACGCGCACGGTGTAGCGGCTCACATCGTCATACTGCACCTACGCCACACACCGGCCGGACCTGATCCGGCTTTATGAGCATTGGGCTTTGTCAGTTGCCCAAGCGTGAT
>NZ_RZQT01000231.1:0-4890 GCF_003998485.1 Mesorhizobium sp. M7A.F.Ca.CA.001.04.2.1 | reverse complement strand
GCGTGCAACAGGCCGACCGCGTTGTTGTCGGCGTCGTCGGAGCGGAAGGAATTGGAACAGACGAGCTCGGCCAGGCTATCGGTCTTGTGCGCATCGGTGCCACGAACGGGCCGCATTTCATGCAGGATGACGGGCACGCCGGCTTGCGCTGCCTGCCAGGCGGCTTCGGAACCGGCGAGGCCGCCGCCGATGATGTGGATTGGGTTTTTGCTCATGAGCGCCGGAATAATCGCTTGGTGCGGCGATTGCAATTGCCGTGCGCGGTGCGGGGCAAACAGCTGCTGATGGGAGCGCCTCCTGAAAACAACAACACCCGCCGGGGGAGGAGGTCCGGCGGGTGTCGTTTTTGGGGTCGACCTTCGGGAGGAGGTGAAGGCCGGCCATATTCGTCATCGCCGGGGAGGAGGTCGGCTTTGACGAAATTCCTTTCGCCATTTTTAGAAGGGGCGAAACCTCTGGAGCAAAATTCGTCTTGCCCCTGGGAAACAGCGCCCGCCGCGGGAGGAGGTGCGGCGGGCGCCGTTTTTGTGGCCAACCCTCGGGAGGAGGTGAAGGTCGGGCCGATTCGTCATCGCCGGGGAGGAGGTCGGCTTTGACGAAAACTCTTTCGCTGTTTGAAAAGGAGCGAAACCTTTGGGGCAAAATTCGATTTGCCGGGAAACAACGCCCGCCGCGGGAGGAGGTGCGGCGGGCGCCGTTTTTGTGGTCAACCCTTGGGAGGAGGTAAGGGGTGACCGTATTCGTCAAGGTCGGGGAGGAGGTCGACCCTGGCGAAATTCTGTCTAGATCGCCTGGCGGGCGATGATCTTGATTTCGTCGCGGACGATACCGAGATCATGCAGCTGGCGGTTCGAAAGGCGACCCAGCTCGGTAACCGTCTCGCGATAAACGCGCCAGTTACGATAGTTGCGGATCAGGTTCATTGTCGTTCTCTTTTTCAAAACTGGTTCGGACCATTCGCGGTCCGAAGAATTAGACCGCCTTGCGAGCGACGTAAGGAATGTCGCTGCGGCTGATGCCGAGGTCGGTCAGTTCACGGTTGCTCAGGCGGCTCAGCTCGGACACGGTGTCCCTGTAGCGGCGCCAGTTGCGGTAGTTGCGGATCAGGTTCATGGTAGTTCTCGTTTCGTCTTTCTTGCGGATCATTCCGTTTGTGTACGAACTATAAATAGGCGGACC
The DNA here is from genome assembly GCF_003998485.1 of Mesorhizobium sp. M7A.F.Ca.CA.001.04.2.1. NCBI lineage: Bacteria > Pseudomonadati > Pseudomonadota > Alphaproteobacteria > Hyphomicrobiales > Phyllobacteriaceae > Mesorhizobium > Mesorhizobium sp. M7A.F.Ca.CA.001.04.2.1. Next base: position 3,711 of record NZ_RZQT01000231.1, on the reverse strand, counting down.
CATATCGATTTAAAAGCGCTATGGCTGCATGGCAGCAATGCAAATTGTGCAATGCAGCATTAACGCGCGTTCACGGACCTGACACAAAGAAACCCGAATCGGAAAATGCCTTAGCGCCAACGGCTTGACCGGATCGGCTGCAAAAAAGACCAAACTGGGGGGAGAAGCAGCATGGCGAGCTATTCGTCGCGGGTCAGGGCGGATATCGCGCGCTGGCAGCAGGCCGGCATGATCGACCCCGCGACGGCCGATTCGCTGGCGCGCGATGTCGAGGCCAACGAGCGCAAGTCGCTGAGCTTCGGCTCGATCCTGGCTATGATGGCCGCCTTGCTGTTCGGCGCCGCCATCCTGATTTTCGTCGCCGCCAATTGGGACGCGATCCCGAGGCTGGCGCGCGTGGCGGCGCTGTTTGCCGTCATCCTTGGCGGCTATGTCGGCGGCGCGGTGCTGAAGGCCCGCGACCATGCGGCAATCGGGGAAGCGCTGTGGATCGTGGCGGCCGCGGCTTTCGGCGGCTCGATCGCGCTGATCGGCCAGATGTATCATCTCTCGGGCGACGAGGCCTCGGCTCTGGTGACCTGGGGAGCCGGCACGGCGCTGGCGGCGGTTGCGCTGCGATCGAACCCGCTGACGGTGGCTTCGGTCGGCATCGCCGATGCCTGGCTGTTCCTCAAAGGCTTCGACTATTACAGCCGCAGCGATTTTCCGCACGGCTTCGTCGTGATGGCGATCGTGCTGTTTGCCGTCTCGTTCTGGACCCGCAGCCAGGCGGCGCGCCACCTGATTATCCTGTCGGTGCTGTTCTATCTCATGCTGCTGGTCACCAACCACGACACGCTGCAGGTGGCGATCCCGCTGGTCGTCGCCTCGGCGCTGCTGTTCGCGGCCTCGGTCTTCGCGCCTGGCCCGGTCGACCGGGTCGTGCAACTCGGCGGCCGCTTGCCCTTGCACGCGCTGCTCGGCTTCCTCACCGGCCTCGCAATGATCCAGTTCGAACTCGCCGACGAGAGCACCTACAACAGCGGTTTTGCCCTCGCTTCGGCGATCGCGCTGGCCGGTGTTGTCGCCGCGATCGTGCTGGCAGGACGGGGGAGCCGTGGGCTACGCTGGCTTGCCTATCTCGGCTTCGCCTTCGAACTCGCCATCATCTATGTCGTGACCCTGCAATCGATGCTCGATACGGCCGGTTTCTTCCTGGCCGCCGCGGTGCTGCTCGGCATCCTCGCGATCGTCATCATCCGCGTGGAAAAACGCATGAAGGGCCCAGACGCCAAGGGAGCCACGGCATGATCACCGGGAAAAGGCTTGTCATCTCGGCGCTGGTGGTGGCGCTCGTCCAGATAGGCTTCCTGAGCTGGATCATCGCCGGCCGGGCGGCGATCCTGCGCAACGGCAAGGAAGTGCTGCTGAAGATCGAACCCGTCGATCCGCGCGACCTCCTGCGCGGCGACTATATTATCCTGGGCTACGAGATTTCGCGCATACCGGTGAAAATGATCGCCAACATTCCGCCCGACAAATTTTCAAGCGACGATACGTCGATTGTGGTGCGCCTGAAGAAGGGCGCCGACGGCTATTGGCAGCCGACGGCCGCCTGGTTCGGCCAGGCGCCAACGATGGCAACCGCCGACGAGGCCGATATTCTAGGCCACATCGCCGAAGGCTGGGACCTTCGCGGCGAAGAGGCGACCATCGCGCCGGACTATGGCATCGAGCGCTTCTATCTGCCGGAAGGCGAGGGGATGGCGATCCAGAACGACATGCGGGTGCGGCCATTCGGCATCCGTCTTGCGCTTGCCGGCGACGGCACCGCGCAGATCAAGGCGCTGGTCGACGGCGACAAGACGCTGTTCGAGGAACCACTCTACTAGGTCCCTTATTTCCGATGGTGTGAAGCATGCCAGTTAGCCTGTCGACGCGTGACGACATCAACCTCGACACTGTCTTCCGCGTCGCCTGGAAGAAGGACACGGTGGAGATCAGCGAGAAGGCCTTGCAGCGCATCGCCGAATGCCGCGTCTCGTTTCTGAAGCTGATTGAATCCGATCCGCCACCGGTCATCTATGGCGTCACAACCGCCATGGGGGAATTGGCAAGCCGCAAGCTCGAACCTGACGAGCGCGATCGCCATGCGCGCATCAAGGCGTTTGCCGCCGCCACCTCGTTCGGCGATCCCTTGCCGGATCGCGTGGTCAGGGCGATCGTGCTTGCCCGTCTGACAAACTTCATCGAGGGCAACGCCGCCACCACGCCGCGCATCGCGCTTGCCGTGGCCGCGATGCTCGACGGCAGGCCGATGCCTGTCGTGCCGGCCTCCGGCCAGGGCGGCGCCGGTGAGATCCTGGCGCTCTATCCCTTGTTTGCAGAACTTTCGACGCGCTTCGACCTCGAGGTCAAGGAACGCGGCTCGCTCATCAACGGCTCGCCCTGCGCCGCCGCTTTGGTGGCCGACGCAGCGCTCGCGGGGCGCCGCCGCATCCGCATGGCGCAAAAAGTTTTCGCGCTGTCGATCGAAGCGTTTCGCGCGCCGCTCGAGCACTATGACGCGGCGCTCGACACGCTCTGGGGCGATGAGCATGAGACGGCTGCCCTGCAGGGATTGCGGGAGTTTCTGGTTGGCGCCGGCGATGGGCGACGCAACTATCAGGCGCCGGTCAGCTACCGCATCGTGCCGCGCGTCCTCGGCCAGGCGCATCGTGCGCTGGCGACGGCCGAGCGGGCGGCCAATGTGTCGCTGGCCTCGGTATCGGACAATCCCGTCTACATCCCGCCCGACGATGCACATCGGCTCGGCCGCTGCATCTCGACCGGCGGCTATCACAATGCGATGGCAACGCCGGCGCTGGACGATCTGGCGGCGATATGGGCCGACATCTGCCTGCTCTGCGACCGCCACGCCTCGAAGCTTCTGAACGGCAAGGTGTCGCTGCTGCCGGATCTGCTGATGACCGGACGTCACTCAGCCGACAGCGATGGCCATGGCAATGTCGGCTATGTGCCGATGGCGATCACCGGCTATCTCGAACAGGCCAAGCTGGCGGCGCAACGTACCTTCATTCCGGGCACGGAATCGGCTGGCGCGGGGCAGGACGACGTCGCCACGACGGCGTTCTTCGCATGGACCAAGGAAGCGACCGCCGGCCGCTGCGTCGATGCCGCCATGGCGATGCTGGCAATGATCGCCTCGCAGGCGCTGCACGTCACCGAACGGACGCCGCCGCCGGCACTGCGTTCCTTCGTCGATCAAATCAGAGCTATCGTGCCGCCTGTCGGCGCCGATCGCGTGCTGGGGCCGGAGCTTGCCAGGTTGGCGGAATGGTTCACTGAGAAAGTGTTCGAGGCGTAGAGATGCCGACAAGCTGTAGCCGGTGAAATTGGTGCGCCTGAACGAACCTGCCGAGCTTCAGGTGGCCTGCCACCCGAAGCTCGAAGAGCGAAGGGTGGTGCGGACGACGGGAATCGAACCCGTACGATCAGAGATCGAGGGATTTTAAGTCCCTTGCGTCTACCAATTCCGCCACGTCCGCAGGCCAGCCCTTTTCAGACGCCAGACACAGGCCGTCAAGTCGTGTTGTTGAGCGTTCGCCGAACGTGCAAACAGACCGGGCGGCTTGATGATACTGGCGCGATCACGGAATTATCGGCGCGGCGGGTAGTGGTAGGATGCCTTGTGGTGGATTTGATCCGCCAAGGCCGGCGCCTCTCAGGCCC
>NZ_RZQT01000230.1:0-4935 GCF_003998485.1 Mesorhizobium sp. M7A.F.Ca.CA.001.04.2.1 | reverse complement strand
CTATGGGAAGCAATGTGCAAATGGCTGGTAGTCTCAAGGAATTCGGCCTTGGGATCTGGATTGCGGATGGTCCGATCGTCACGGCGGCCGCCGGCTTTCACTATCCCACGCGTATGGCCGTTATCGGATTGTCCGGGGGCGGTTTGTTCATCTGGTCACCGGTAGAGCTCACGAACGAGCTGCGCGCCGATGTGGACGCTCTGGGCGTGGTGCGCTTCCTGATCCCGCCCAATTCGCTTCACCACGTGTTTCTCGCTGACTGGCAGCGCGGCTATCCCGATGCCAAGGTCTATGCGCCACCCGGCCTGCGGGAAAAGCGCCGAGATATCCTCTTCTGCGGCGAGCTCGGCGATACGCCTGCCGCCGACTGGGCGGACGATCTCGACCAGGTCGTCGTGCGCGGCAACAGGATCACCACCGAGATTGTCTTCTTCCACCGCGCAAGCAGGACAGTGTTGTTCACCGATCTGATCCAGCATTTCCACGCCGGATGGTTCAAGGGCTGGCGGGCGCTCGTAGCCCGGCTGGATCTGATGGTGGCCGCAGAGCCCTCAGTGCCGCGAAAATTCCGCGCCGGCTTTACCGACCGGCGCGCCGCGCGTGCCGCTCTTCAACGCATACTGGCATGGCCGGCCGAAAGAGTGCTGATGGCGCACGGCGAACCAGTGACGGAGGACGCTCAAACGTTCATCCGTCGCGCTTTTCGCTGGCTGGTTGGCCGCTGACTTCCTCGGCGGATTTCGGCGCTTCGAGCACACGGCGCAATGCCGGCGCTTCCTGCTGGATATGATCCCACAGCCGGTTCGCGATCGGCCCATGCGGCCGGTCGCGGCGGCGCGCCACCACCAGTTCGTCGGTGCGGCCCGGCAGATGACGGCCGGCAATGGAGTGCAGGCGTCCGTCCTGCAGTTCTTCCTCGATCAGGAAGCGGGGCAGGTGGCCCCAGCCAAGGCCCTGCAGGATGATCTCCTTCTTCATGCCCTGGTCGGCGACGAGGCATTGCGGCGCGCCTTCGATCAGCGAATAGTTTTGTTGTGGCGAATGGCGGGCGCTGTCACGCATGACGCATTGGGTGAGTGCCTGCATCTGGTCCGGGGTGATCGGCTGCTCGATACGCTGAGGCAGAAAGCCCGGCGCCACCACGGGAATGAAGGACACCTTGCACAAATCGACCCATTCCACCCGCGCATCGCCCTTGTCGACCCAGTGCAGGATCAGGTCGGCTTCGTCGTCGAAGAGACGCTCCCATGGGCCGCCCACCGCTTCGAAATGCAGATGCAGGCGCGTGCCGGGCAACTGTGCGAAGAATCGCCCGAGCATGCCCAGCACCTGCGGGCGCGGGCACAGGTCGCCGATCACCACATGGATCTCGCTTTCCTCACCCATCGCCAACTGGGCGGCATGGACGCGCAAACCGTCCATCTCGCGCAGCAGCGATAGCGCTCGGCGGTGGAACGACAGCCCGGCCTCGGTCGGACGCACGCGATAGCCGCTGCGATCCAAAAGGACGAGGCCGAGCTGTCGCTCCAGCTTGGCGACGGCGGCGAACACCGCGGGGTGCGAGCGATACAGCATGGCCGCCGCAGGCTGAAAACCGCCGGTGCGGACCACCGCATCGAAGCATTGCAGATCGTGCAGGGTGAATTCGGCCATGTCAGTTTTTGTTACAGAGCTTGTCTTATCTTTGTAATATCAACAAAATCGCTCCACGGCTAGGCTCTGTCTCGTTCAACGTTCCAGAAGGAATCTTCATCATGAATGAGCTGAATTTCGTCACAACGGGCGACGGCACGCGCATCGCCTACCGCTTCGACGGCGACGCAAGCAAGCCGGTGCTGGTGCTGTCGAATTCCATCGGCACCACGCTGCACATGTGGGACAGGCAGGTCGGCGAATTGTCGAAGCATTTTCGTGTCCTGCGCTACGACTTTCGGGGCCATGGCGGATCGAGCGTTCCGGTCGGCGCCTATTCGCTGGACCGGCTTGGCCGCGACGTCATCGAGTTGCTCGATGCGCTCGACCTGCAACGTGTACATTTCCTTGGCCTGTCGCTCGGCGGGTTCGTCGCGCAGTGGCTCGGCATCCACGCGCCCGAGCGGATCGACCGGCTGATCCTGAGCAACACCTCGTCCCATCTGGCGCCGGCAAGCTATTTCGACGAGCGGATCGCTGCGGTGCGCCAGGCGCCGGACATGTCGGAAACCGCTGAGACGTTCCTGAGCAACTGGTTCCCCGCGTCGCTGGTTGCCGCCAACGAGCCTGTGGTCGAAGACTTTCGCGCCATGCTGCTGGCTATCGACCGGCAGGGCCTGGCGGGTCTGTTCGCGGCGGTTCGCGACGCGGACCTTCGCCGCACCGTGGCACTGATACCCCGGCCGACGCTGGTGATCGCCGGTCGGCACGACACGGTGACGGCAGCCAGCCACAGCGAGCTGATCGCCGCGACGGTGCCCGGCGCGAAGCTGGTTGTGCTGCCTGCGGTCCATCTGTCGAACATCGAATATCCGGCAGAGTTCATCCAGGCTGTCATCGATTTCTGCGCGGAGCCGAGTGCCGCGACGGCAAAGGCATCCGGCACCAGCCCGGCGGTTGCCGAGCGTTCAAAGGACGCTGCGGTTCACAAGGGCGGGCGCCAGCCGGAGCCTGCGTCAATGTGAGCGCCGGGCCGAGCCGAGCCATCTGGCGAGAAGCTTTTCAACGCCTTTCGGAACGATCCCGTCACCTTGCCATTATCAGCACGAAGGCAGGCTCGGACAGGCAAACGCCGTAACCGACCTTAGAGACGGCCGGCGACGCACCACTTTCGGGCGCCGACACGAACACGCCGGAGGAAAGCGATGACTGGACGCAAAACCCACGATCAACAAATTCGCATCATTGAAGAGCGGGAAAACACAAAGAACGCCGGCAAGGATTTTGATGCCGAGGCGGATCTGAAACGATCAGCGGCGGAACGCGAAGCACTGCGCAAGGGAGCGGACATGAGGACCGACACACCGGACCTCGTCGATCCAGACGACCGCAACATGCTTCGCGGCAAGAATCAGGAAAGCGCCCATCACAAGAACCGTGCCGACGACTAAAGCGCGTCACGGACCAGCAACGCTCCTGGAACATTCGTCATAGATTGGAGGCAGCCCATGGCACGCGGCAGCAAGAAGCACATCGGAGCAGGTTCACAAGGAAAGGGTTCCGGCACAGGCGCCATGACCGTGACGCCAAAAGACAAGCTCGAAGAAAACAAGGTTCTGTCCAATCGCGACAAGGCACAGCATTCCAAAGAACGCGGTTTGGACTCCAGGCAGGTCGCGACCGAGCAGCATCAGGATCATGCCGCCAACCGTTTGCGGGACTGACGCCCGACAGGGGCGCCAGCCTCGGCCTGGCTGTCCGGGGAGCCGTCAGATTCGTGCCATCTCTATTTGACACCGAGGCTTTCGGGCCAGAGCGCCTGGATTTCCTTCGGCAGCACATCGCGCACCTTAGCCGATTGGCCAAGATCAACATGCCGTGCAAGAACTCGGAATACCGAGCGTGCTGCATCCTCGGGATCGACGGGGCGGATCGATTTCAATTCCTCGCCGATGTGCTGCGAGAAGTTTTCCAGGGAGCGCGTTTTGTCCGGCTCGGCTGCGGGCCGGTAGTGGTCGTAATAGGCGCCGCGCACCAGGAGCGGCAGTTCCGCCCCAAGTTTGGCCGCAAGCCCGATCTGCAGCCTGTCCCTTACGGTCCGCAGGACCGCGCCCAATATGTGCCATGCAATTCGCCGATCCGGACCATGATCGTCCATGATCTCGTCGAGCCAGATGTTGGTTGTCTGCAGCGTCCTGTCAAAGACATCCAAACCGGTAGCGCTCATCATCGCCTCCTCATCAAATTCATGTCTGGTTTCGAAACGATGCTCAGGGACAATCGTTTCGCTATCTGTCGACAAAATTGGCTCGGCCTGTGATCCGGCTCTGCCCCGGGATCCACGGTAGCGGTCTTGGTTGCGCCGGAACCCCTTCCGAAGCAGTTCGTTCCTGGGTGGGCGGCTTTGAGGAGCTGGTTGGGGGGAGCGCGTCCTGAACGGATTTTTTGCGATGCCTGCAAGGAAGACAAAAACCAATGAAGGCGAGAACCGACAGCAACTCCTGCAGATGATGACGACGGAGCATTTGGTGCTGGGGACCGCCAGGGCGGCGACTATTCAGGAGGCGAATCAGCGCGCAAATTTGTTCCTGACTTCGGTATCCAGCGCCACGATCGCCCTTGCTTTCGTGGCCCAGGTGACGAGGATGGGGCTTCCTTTCATGCTGTTCAGCCTGATCCTGTTGCCGTGCCTCTACTTCATTGGGCTGGTGACATTCGTCAGGGCTGTGCAGGTGGCCATCGAAGACATGGTCCACGCCCGCGGCATGGCACGCATCAGGCACTGCTACACCGAGCTCACCCCTTCGATGGCGCGCTATCTGGTTCACTCCACCCATGACAACCAAACGGCTCTGCTGGCCGATGTCGGCCTCAAGCCAAGGCCCTGGCAAGCGTTCGCCGGAACCGCAGGGATGGTGAATGTCGTCAACGGTGCCATCGCCGGTGTCTTTGCCGGCGTGATGCTCAAGGTTGTCGTTGGCTCGACGGCCAGTCTCGCCGTGACTGTCGGCATTCTAGCTTTTGCGGTGAGCAACTGGTGCCTGTGGCAACATCACAGGCGCAGTTGGGCAAGCGCGGAACACAAGCTGAAGGTGCTGTTTCCAAACGTGCCGGACAGCGACGGCAAGGCGCGGATCGGATAACCCGTTCGAGAGGGCAGGAGCATCAACTCGCGCTAGAGCGTTTCACGTTTTGACGGAAGCGTACCCGGCTTTTGCGAAGTAGTTTTTGCATTCGGCTGCCTCGATGGTTTCGACGAGGTGGCCGATGTGGCGCCACGTGTCCTCGACGGTGCGTTTCTGA
>NZ_RZQT01000022.1:0-66533 GCF_003998485.1 Mesorhizobium sp. M7A.F.Ca.CA.001.04.2.1 | reverse complement strand
CAGTGCCTGAGAGGGGCGAGCTTTTCGAGGCCGAGCCGGATGGCAGCGTCGAGCGCCTTGACCTGCGAGCCCCGGAACGCGCTGCCGTCAACGTCGCGGATGTCGGCCGCCGCAGCCTCGAGCGCCCTGGCGAAGGCAACGGGATCGTCGGTGACGACGCAATTGGAAGGACGGTGGTCGATGCCGCGCAGCGAACGGCTGGTGGCGACCGAAGGCAGGCCGAGCTCGAAGGTTTCGATGGTCTTCAACTGGACGCCGCTGCCGGCGGTGCTGATCAGCGGGATGACGGCAGCACCGCGCACGAAAGCTTGCGCGTCGGGCACGCGGCCGACAAATTCGACACCCGGATGCTTCGACGCGACGCCCGAAGGCATGTGGCCCGCAATGCGGATGCGGAAATCGGGCCGCAGATGCGGCACGACCTTGCCCAGGAACCAGTCGAGGCCGATGCGGTTCGGCTGCCAGGTCCAGGTGCCGATCAGTGCGGCGTCGCAATCGGTGCGGCGCGGGCTTTTCAGGGTTGGCGCCTGGGCACCGGTCACCAGCGGCAGCACCGCCGAGCGGTTGTCGGAGGCGACACCGAGTGCGGCGCGGTCTTCCTCGGCTAGGGTGAAGACGAAGCGCGCCCGGCGGCAGAGACGCTCTTCGACGGTCTTGAGCAGCCTTGCCTCGCGGCGAAACAGCAGGCGCTGGAAGAGACCGTCGGCGGCAGCGGCATTCTCCCGCGCCGAAAGATGCTCGACATTGTGGGCAACGAAGATCGAAGGCCGCTCAGCGAACAGCTTTTCGAAGGCGCCGGCGAACTGCACGGAATTCAAGACATAGCCGTCAAACGGTCCGGCACGCTCAATGGCAGCGAGAACATCTCTGTCGGACACGGCGCGCAGCTTGACCGACGCGAAGGTGAGGCCCGAAAGCAGCGCCTTGCCGACCCAGGCCAGCTTTTGCCGTGCGGAGGCATTGTCGGTGCGCACGTCGATCGCCCCGAGCACCACGGTGTTTTCGGGGTCGGCCGCGGGCTTCCCCGGCCAGGTAAAGCCGATGACGGTGACGCGCGCGCCAGCGCGCCGCAAGGCAGCGATGATCGCAGCGTTGGCGATCTCGTAGCCCGAGGCGAGAGCGCCGTCGGGCACGATCGATGTGGCGAACAGCAGATGCATCTTACCTATCCAGTGGTGTAGCCGGTAGCAAAGTGCGGTGAACCCTTGATTAAGCCTGCACATTCGACGGCCGAAAGCCGCTGCCTGGCGGGCTTCTCCGTACAAGGTGATTAACGAAACCTTATCAACCGTGGTGCTACCAGAGCCCAACTCACCATGTGGCTGGACACGGATGATCCCTTTGCCATCGGACGGTTCGGTATCGGTCGCGGGACGCACGCCGCGGCTTGACGTCGAGGCCGTCGAAGCCGTCGTCACCTTGCCGACCTTCAAGCGTCCCGAGCAGGTGCTGGAAACGCTGGCGTCGCTGCGCGCGCAGCAAACCGGCAGGCGCTTTGCCGTGATCGTCATGGAGAACGAAGCCGAGGCGCGGGCCGGCGCCAAGGCGGCGCTGCCGCTGTTCGAGCGGGGCGAAATGCCGGGCCTGGTGATCATCGCGCACGAGCGCGGCAATTGCAGCGCCTACAATGCCGGCTGGCAGACGGCGATCCTGCAATTCCCGAACTTCAGGCATCTGCTGGTCATCGACGATGACGAGATCGCCGATCCGCAGTGGCTGGAGCGGATGTGCCGGGCTGCCGAAACGCTCGGCGCGGATATTGTCGGCGGCCCACAGGTGCCCGTGTTTGCCGACCCCGCCCATGCGCGATGGGCCGAGCATCCGGTGTTCGCGCCGCCTTATCGGGAAACCGGACGCGTGCCGGCGCTCTATTCGTCCGGCAATCTTCTGGTCGGGCGCAACGTGCTGATCGCCATGGGTCCGCCCTTTCTCGATCTCAGATTCAACTTCATGGGCGGCGGCGATTCCGACTTTCTCAGCCGGTCGGCGCAAAAGGGCTTTGTTCTGGGTTGGTGCGCCGAGGCCAAGGTGCTGGAAACCGTTCCGGCGCGGCGTATCGAAGCCGACTGGATCCGTGCCCGCAGCCTGCGCAACGGCGTCATCTCGACACTGGTCGAAAAGAAGAAGCGCGCCGGCACGCCAATGGCCGGCGCCAAAGTGTTGTTGAAGAGCCTGGCACTGCTTGCCGCCTCGCCGTTTCGCGGCCTGATCCGGCTGGCGCGGACCGGATCGCCTGATATCGCCATCTACCCCGTCCATGTGGCGCTGGGCCGCGTGCTGGCCGAATTCGGATATGCCAATGAGCAATACCGCCAGCCTGAGAAAAACTGAGCGCGCGCCGCTCAGCGACGCGTTCACGCGCGAAGGCGTGGCCACCGCCATTGCCGCGCTGCTGTTCACCGTCATCATGGTGTCCTTCAGGCCGTTCCAGCCGGGCGGCGCCGAACTCACCGGTCAAGGTGGCGACATCGTCAACCAGCTTGGCTTCGGTTCGCTCGGCGCCATGTCGATCTTCTCGCTGATGGCCTTTGCCGATCCGCGCGTGGTGCGCTCGCTGCTCAGCCCGTCCTGGGTGCTGATGCTGGGCTTCTTTTTCCTCTCGGTGATCCTGTCGACCGATCCGCCTTCGGCGATGCGCGCCGCCTCCTTCACGCTGATCGGCATCCTGACGATGGCGACGATCCTGGTGCTGCCGCGCGACGCCGAGGCCTTCTCGAAGGTGATCATCTTCACCGCTGTCGTGATCATGGGCCTTTCCTATCTCGGCCTCATCGTCTTTCCGCACGAGGCAATGCACACCGCCGACTCGCAGGAGCCCGAGCATGCCGGCCTGTGGCGCGGCGTGTTCACCCACAAGAACATCGCCGGGCCGATCATGGCCTGCCTCAGCTTCGCAGGCCTCTATCTCTACCGGCGCGGACAGCGCTACTGGGGCGCCGGGATCTTCTTCGTGGCGATGATCTTCATGCTGCACACCGGCTCCAAGACGACCGCCGGCCTGGTGCCGTTCTCGATCCTGATCGTGATGTTCCCGAGCCTGATAGGCATGCGGCTCGGCACGCCGATCCTGTTTGCGCTGGCGATCATCGCCACGGCGGTCGGCACGCTGGGCATCGTCTTCCTGCCGCCGGTAAAACATCTGGCGGCGATCTACTTCCCCGGCATGACCTATACCGGCCGCACGACGCTGTGGGAGTTCGCCGGCAGCATGCTGGCGAAGAAGCCGTGGACCGGCTACGGCTATGAGAGCTTCTGGGGCACGCCGCTCTTGCTCAACCAGGACCAGCCCTTCGACCGGCCGTGGGACATCCGGACCATCGTGCACGGCCATGACGGTTATCTCGACATCGCCGTGCTGATGGGCATTCCGGCACTGTGCGTGGCGGTCTACACCTTCCTGATCGCGCCGCTGCGCGATTACATGCGCATTCCGTTGCGCAGGGAAAACATCTTTCTCGGCGACTTCTTCATGATGGTGGTGCTGTTCACGGCGCTGAACGCCTTCCTCGAAAGCTTCTTCTTCCATCGCGGCGACCCGGTCTGGCTGTTCTTCGTGCTCGGCGTGCTTGGCCTCAGGCAAGTGTCGCTGCGGCCAATCGCGGTGCGCGATCCCGATCGTGGCTCGCGATCCTGACAGGGCTTCCCCAGGGAAGCGCCAGCGTCTATGTGAAGGCCTTCATTCGGAGGGCTTTCGATGACGATCAGGCTTGTTCTCGCCGGCTGCGGCAATATGGGCTACGCTATGCTCTCGGGCTGGCTGAAATCCGGCAAGCTTGCGCCGTCGGCGGTTTTCGTGGTCGAGCCCAATGCCGATCTGCGCAATCGCGCGGCAGCGCTGGGCTGCGCGACATCAGCCGATGCCGGTAGCATTCCGGCCGATGCCATGCCCGATCTCGTCGTCATCGCGGTGAAGCCACAGGTGATCCGCGACGTCACGGCCGCCTACAAGCGTTTCGGCGACGGCCGCACCACCTTTGTCAGCATCGCTGCCGGCACGCCTGCCGCCACCTTCGAGGAAATCCTGGGCAACCGCGCGCCGATCGTGCGCTGCATGCCCAACACGCCCGCGGCGATCGGCAAGGGCATGATGGTGGTGTTCTCCAACAAGCTCGTGTCCGATGACACCAAGCGCTTCGTCGCCGACCTTTTGTCGGCAAGCGGCGAAGTGGCCACCATCGACGATGAAGGCCTGATGGATGCGGTGACCGCCGTGTCCGGATCAGGGCCGGCCTATATCTTCCATTTCATCGAAGCGCTGACCGTGGCAGCCGAGAAGGCCGGTCTGCCGACGGCGACCGCCAAGCTGCTCGCCATGCAGACCGTCTATGGCGCCGCCTCGCTCGCCGCCGAAAGCGGCGAGGAACCGGCCGTGCTGCGCCAGCAGGTCACCAGCCCCAAGGGGACGACGGCCGCAGCGCTGGACGTGTTGATGGGCGAGGATCGGCTGACGCGCCTTCTCACAGAGGCGGTGGAGGCTGCGCGGCTCAGGTCGGTTGAATTGGGGAAGTAAATCCTCAGCTTGCCCCGTACAGCATCTCATCCTGCAGCCGGCGCAAGGCGAACAGCCTCGTCGTCTGGTCGGGCGACGCATTGTCTGACGTCAGCAACTCGCCTTTCTTGACCGGTTTCAGCACCTTGCCGCCCTCGAGCAGGCCGACCGGCACGGCGCGCTGGGCACGGGCTTCGCCGACGGTCATCGTCCAGGAACGGTAGCAGGTCTCGCCGATCGCATCGAAGGTCTCGCCGGAGGCAAGGTCGCGCTTGGCGACGGCGCACACTTCGGCAACGGGCCGCGGCAGCGGCACCATGTCGGGTTTGCCGAAAAGCATGATGCGGGCGGCGGTCAGCGGCACCTCCAGCGACGTCAGATGATACGGCCGGAACAGGCTGTAGTAGGGGCCGTGGCCGATATGCAGATCGTCCATGCGCTCGATGATGCGCGGATGCGTCGCCTCGACGATGACGAAGACGCCAGGCGCGACGCCCTTGCCGACCGTGTAGTCGACGACGCCTTTCCTGAGCAACAGACCGCCATCCTCGCGCGGGATCAGCACCTTGGCGAGGTCATCGCGGTCGGCCTTGGGGCCGTGCATGCCGGGCACATCGGGCACCAGCCCGGTGGCGTTGGCGATGGCGCACATCTCGACCATGGTCTTGGAGCCGTCGACGAACTCGACCAGCATGCGCGGGTTCATGTTGCGGCGGATCGCTTCGGCGCGATAGTCGTCCGGCACAGCATCGTGGTTGAGCGGGTTGTTCTTGCCCTTGCCGGCCGAGACGATGGTCAGCCCGAGTGCCGACGCGAATTCGATCAGTTCCATGCAGCTCGACGGTTCGTCGCCCGCACCCACCGAATAGACGACGCCAAGCCGGTCGGCCTGCTGCTTGAGATAGCAGCCGATGGTGACGTCGGCCTCGACGTTCATCATCACCAGATGCTTGCCGTGCTCCATCGCCATGAGGTCGAAATCGGCGGCGACGCCCGGCTTGCCGGTGGCGTCGATGACGACGTCGATCAGCGGGTTGGTGACCAGCATCTCGTTGGATGTGATGGCGAGCTTGCCGCTCTCGATGGCGCCGGTGACTTTCGACGCGGTATCGGCTTCGACCGCCATGGCTTCGTCGCCATAGGCGATGCGGATGGCATCGCGCGCGGTGTGCGGGCGGCGCGTCGAGACGGCGCAGACCGAAATACCCGGCATCAGCATGCCCTGTGTGACCAGATCCGTGCCCATTTCGCCCGAACCGATGACACCGATGCGTACTGGGCGGCCTTCGGCGGCACGCTTGGCGAGATCACGGGCAAGCCCGGTCAGGGCGACGTTGGTCATGCAGGAATGTCCACAGCTTCGTGATTTGGGGTCGGATAGCAGGGAACGGGCTCTATTTGCCAACGAAACCGGACGCGGCCGGCAATTTCCCACGAAATCGTCTCGGAATAGACGTCCGCCGAGGCTCGATTGGCCGAAGCGCAACCAATTGACATTGCAGCGGACAACCCCAATAAAACATTCGTTTGTCAACAAAGGCAAATGTTCACCGGCGCGACAGTCGGGAAACATTCGCCTCTGGGGCAAATCGGGGAGTGTCTTTGCGCCACGGCGTCAAAGGCTGGATGGAGCATCATTGCGAGGCGTCGAGCGAAGGCTCGCGGCTCCAGGGGAGGAAAAATGGATACTGTTCTCGCGGGCCTAAAAGGGGCCATCGATACGCTTGGCCCGACGATCCTGCTGCCAATTGTCATTTTCATCATCGCCGTGGTTCTGGGCGCCAAGGTCAGCAAGGCTTTTCGCGCCGCCGTCACCATCGGCGTCGCCTTCATCGGCATCAATCTGGTGCTTGGCCTCATGTTCACGTCGATTGGCGACGTCGCCAAGGCCATCGTCACCAACACCGGCATTCATCGCGACATCATCGATGTCGGCTGGCCCTCCGCGGCCGCGATCGCCTTCGGCTCGTCGGTCGGCCTTTGGGTCATTCCGGTCGGTATCCTCGTCAACATCGTGCTGTTGCTGACACGCATGACGCGCACGCTCAATGTCGACGTCTGGAATTTCTGGCACTTCGCCTTTGTCGGCTCGCTGGTCGTCGCCGCAACCGACAATCTGGCCTATGGCATTGCGGTCGCAGCACTTGTCGCAGCACTCTCGCTGCTGTTCGCCGACTGGTCGGCGCGCGCGGTACAGCAGTTCTACGGCGTGCCCGGCATTTCCGTGCCGCATCTCGCCTCGGCGCAAATCCTGCCGATCGCCATTGTGCTCAACTGGATCATGGACCGCATTCCCGGGATCAACCGCATCAACATCAACACCGATACGATCGAGCGCAGGTTCGGCGTGTTCGGCGAACCTGTCGTGATGGGCCTCATCATCGGCCTCGTGCTTGGTGCGATCGCCTTCTACAATGCGGGTGATCTCAGCGTGGTGCTGGCCAAGGTTCTGGGCACCGGCATGACGCTGGCCGCGGTGATGCTGCTGCTGCCGCGCATGGTCAAGATCCTGATGGAAGGCCTGCTGCCGGTTTCCGACGCAGCCCAGGCATTCGTGCGCAAGCGCACGGGCGATCGCGAGCTTCTTGTTGGCCTCGATTCCGCGATCCTGATCGGCCATCCGGCCGCGATCTCGTCGTCGCTGATCCTGGTGCCGATCGCGATCATCCTGTCCATCATCCTGCCTGGCAACCGCGTCATCCTGTTCGCCGACCTTGCGGTTATCCCCTTCATCGTCGCCATGACCGCGCCGCTGGTCAAAGGCAACGTGTTCCGCATGGTGGTGATCGGCACGGTGACGCTGGCCATCGGCTTCTACGTCGCCAACGCGCTGGCGCCGCTGTTCACAAGCGCAGCAGTCTCGTCGGGCTTCAAGCTGCCGGCGGACGCGCTGCAGATCACCTCGGTGGTCGACGGCTTCCTGTGGGTGCCTTACGTGGTCATCGAGGCGATCCAGGGGCTTGGACTTGTCGGCATCATCGTGATCGCGGTGGTCATCGCGGCATTGTTTGTCCTCTACCGCCGCAATCCGCTCGGCTGGGAACGGGCCGCGGGCGCCGAGGACGAGCCGGCCGAAGAGACGGCCTGAACCTGATAGCGTCTACCCTTCAAACCGATCGTGCGCCCTACCTCGGGGCGCACGATTTCATAGACGGAGCAAAGAATGTCCGACGGCCTCATGCAGCTTCTGGACCCCGACGCGATCGTGCTCGGATCCGATGCCTCGACCAATGAGGAGATCATCCGCATCCTGGCGGGCCGGCTGGAGACACTTGGCTATGTCAAAAGCTCCTATGCCGACGCGGTCGTGCGCCGCGAATTGACCATCCCGACTGGACTGCCGCTGGAACGCTCCGACAACGTCGCGGTGCCGCATACCGATCCGGAGCATGTGCTGAAGCCTGGGATCGCGATGGGCATATTGAAGCAACCAGTGACCTTCGCCAATATGGAGGATCCCGACGAGATGCTGCCGGTCGGCTTCGTCTTCCTGCTTGCCATCAACGACAAGGACAAGCAGATTGAGGCGCTGCAGGCCGTCATGGCCACCATCCAGAACCCGCAAGCCTTGGATGATTTGAGGGCGGCCAGAACCCTCGAAGACGTGCGAGCCGTACTCGGCTGAAACAAGGAGAAAGCAGAGATGTCCAGACAGAAAACCATTCTCTTTGCCTGCGGCACGGGCATCGCCACCTCGACCGCGGTCAATGTCGCCGTCACCGAGGAAATGAAGAAACGCGGCCTCACCTTCAACGCCCAGCAGGCAAAGGCCACCGAAGTGCCCGGACTGGCCGACAATGTCGACTTCATCGTCTCAACCACCCCGATCTCCGCTTCGGTGACCAAGCCGGTCATCAAGGGCCTCGCCTTCCTCACCGGCATCGGAAAGGACAAAGTGCTCGACGAAATCGAGGCGCAATTGCGCAAGTGACGGGCCAGACGCGACGCGCAGGCTGACGCGGCTTCACACCACCGTGACGTAGCTCGTCATGCCCGATTTCTGATGCTCGATGATGTGGCAGTGCAGCAACCAGTCGCCGGGATTGTCGGCGACGAAACCGAGCTGAACCTTTTCATTGGGCTGGATGAGATAGGTGTCGGAAATCACAGGCTGAACCTGGCGCGTCGAGGATGACAGCACCTTGAAGCTCATGCCGTGCAGATGCATCGGATGGGATTGCGGCGTCAGGTTCTCCATGTCGATGACGTAGCTTTGGCCAAGCTTCAGTTCGGCCAGAGGCGCGGTCGGATCCTTGGTGTCGCCGGGCCACGGCACTTTGTTGATGGCCCAGAAACTGTAGCCAAGCGAACCGCAGATGCCATCGCTCGGGACGTTTTCCGCCGTGGCGCTCAGTGCCAGGGAAATATGCCTAGCATTGGCGAGATCCACTTCCGCCACCGGATTGAGCTCCAGTGGAGCAACATCGCGAATGTCCCGTTTGAGGGATTTTCCTGTCGCGTGCAGGGTTGCCAGGATTTTTGGCTTGGTGCCCCTGACGTCCCTCAAGCTGACGATCGCGCCTTCCTCGTCGGGCATGCGTATGACCAGCTCCATGCGCTGGCCGGGTCCAAGCAGCAAGGCATCGGGCGAAAAACGCTCAGGCACCGGGTTGCCGTCGAGCGCCATGACACTCGCCTGCGCACCGTCGACGCGAAAAGCGTAGATGCGCGTCACGTCGGTGATGGCGACGCGCATCCGCGCCAGTCCGCCGGCCGGCGCATCATATTGCGGCTGGTCGAGCCAATTGGCGGTGCGCACCGTGCCGTAAGTGCCGGTCCTCGCGGCATCGCGCGGCCGGAACTGGTCGATGAACTGACCGTCGTCGCCGAGGCGCCAGTCGCGCAGATTGACGACCATTTCGGCATCGAATTTCGGATCGCTGGGGTTCTCGACCACGATCACTCCCGTCAGGCCGTGGCCCATCTGCTCCAGCGTGTTGCAGTGCGGATGATACCAGAAGGTGCCGGCGTCAGGCGGCGTGAAGGCGTAGTCGAAATGGTCGCCGGTGTAGACGTAGGGCTGGACCAGGAACGGCACGCCGTCCATCTTGTTTGGAACGCGAATGCCGTGCCAGTGGATCGTCGTCGGGTCGTCGATGGCATTGACGAGACGCGCGGCAAAGGGCTCGCCTTTTTTCATCCTGAGCACGGGCGGCATGCCAGCGTTGCCATAGGTCAGCACATCCCTGGTCTGGCCGACATCCATCAGCTTCGCCTGGATTTTTGCCGTCTGCAAAACCACAGGCTCAGCTGTGGCGGCGGCCCAGCCGCCAAGCCGGCCCATGGCCGAAAGCCCGATCCCGCCCGCGCCGGCAATCGCTGCCGTTTTCAAAAGCCCGCGTCGGGTGAATACGGTCATTTGGCGCTCCAGCTGCAAAGACGGCTGCCCTGGGTTTATCGCAGCCTTGGATCGTAAGCGAGCATCCTGTGCCTAAACCGACTCCGCCACCGGCCTTAAGCAAAAGACGCTGGCGTGGACGGACAATCGACCACAATAAGCATCGCTGGCGGAGCGGCGCGCGACTATTTCGGCCGCGCCCCATAGGCGGCAAGGAATGCTTCGACCGAAGCATCGGCGTGCCGCTCGAGATCCGCCTTCGAACGCGGGTTGCTTCCGGTGAACATGGCTTCGTTCATTGGGATCCAGAGAAGCATTCCGAAGAGATGGCTGGCCGCCAGACGGGGATCGCTGGTCTGCAACAGGCCTCGACTGGTAAGCTTTTGAAAGCATGATGCCACCGAGGCAAGCATGCGTTCAAAACCTTTTTCATACCAGCTCCGGCCAAGCTGCGGCATCCGATCCGCGTTGGCGATAATCAGACGCCGCAGCTTCAGCAGCTCTTCGTCCATCAGCGTCGTTGTCATGCGTCGGGCAAGCTGCTGTAGCCCACCCTCCATGAATTTCGCCTCGGAAAGCAGCATCGTCACGGACTCGACGACATCGTTGGTCTGGCTGGCGGTGGACTCGACGACTTCGCCGAAAAGCGTCTCCTTGTCCGTGAAATGCTTGTAGACAGTCTGCTTGGATGCGCCTGCTTTGGTGGCGATCTCTTCCATGCTGGTTCCATCATAGCCCTTGGCGATGAAGGCGGCCGTAGCCGCTTCAATGATTTCACGATCCTTGCGAGCCGACCTGGTCTCACCATCAATTTTCATAGCGCCTCTCAACCAGTACTAGACGGTACCGTTCCCGCATGGTAGCCATGGTTACAGTACTAGACTGGCTAGTACCCATCAACGGCAGCAAGGCTTAGACCGATGACCAAAATGATCTTCCTCAATCTACCGGTACGCGATCTGCAGGCGGCGACCAAGTTCTATCTCGCGATCGGGGGCACGCTGAACCCGCAGTTCTCGAGCGACCAGTCCAGCTCGATCATGTTCTCAGACTCGATCGGGGTCATGTTGCTGACGCACCAGCATTACAGCCAGTTCACAGCGCGCCCGATCGGCGACCCCAAGCGGGACAGCCAGATGTTGATCGCACTCACCGTCGACAGCAAGGACGAGGTCAATGTCGTAATCGAGAAGGGCGTGTCGGCAGGAGGTCGCGCCGATCCCAACCCGGCGCAGGATCTCGGTTTCATGTTCAACCGTCACATCGAAGATCCGGACGGCAACGTCTGGGAGCTGCTGTGGATGAACCCGTCGGCCATGCAATAGCCCACAGGAATCGAAGCGGGCCAGGATGACACTGGAGAAGCGACCGGCAGTCGCCTGTCGCTTCCGCCAGGCGCGCCGGCATCGGCTATTCAGCCGCCTCGGCATAGTGTGCCGGCACGTAGTTGAGGATGGGGCCAAGCCAGCGCTCGACCTCGGTCAACGGCATCGCCTTGCGGCGCGCATAATCCTCGACCTGGTCGCGTTCGACCTTGGCGACGCCGAAATAATAGCTTTCGGGATGCGCCAGATAGATCCCCGAGACGGATGAACCCGGCCACATCGCATAGCTTTCGGTCAGGCTCACGCCGGCATTGCCTTCGCCGTCGAGCAGCCGGAACAAAGTCGCCTTCTCCGTATGGTCGGGCTGAGCCGGATAGCCGGGCGCCGGTCGGATGCCGCGATAGGGTTCGCCGATCAGCTCGTCGGGCGCCAACGATTCGTCTGGCACGTAGCCCCAGAATTCCTTGCGCACCTTCTCATGCATGCGCTCGGCAAAGGCTTCGGCGAAGCGGTCGGCCAGCGCCTTGACCATGATCGAGGAATAGTCGTCATTCGCCCGCTCGAACCGTTCGGCGATAGCCACCTCCTCGATGCCGGCGGTGACGATGAAGCCGCCGATGTAATCGGCTTTGCCGCACTCCGCCGGCGCGACGAAATCCGACAGGGCAACATTGGCCTTGCCGTCGCGCTTGGTCAGTTGCTGGCGCAAGGTGAAGAACGTCGCCAGTTCCTGCGACCGCTTCTCGTCCGTAAACAGCCTGATGTCGTCGCCGACGGCGTTGGCCGGCCAGAAGCCGATGACGCCGCGCGGCGCGAACCATTTCTCGGCGATGATCTTGTTCAGCATCGCCTGCGCATCCTCGAACAGCTGGCGCGCGGCGGCGCCTTGCGCCTCGTCTTCGAGTATTTTGGGATAGCGGCCCTTCAGCTCCCAGGTCTGGAAGAACGGCGTCCAATCGATGTAGCGCGCGAGCTCGGTCAGGTCCCAGTTCTCGAACACCTTGACGCCTGTGAAGGACGGCTTCGGCGGCTCATATTCGGACCAGTCTATCCGATGCGCATTGGCCCTCGCCTTGGCCAGCGGCAAACGCTGCTTGTCGGCTTCCGAGCGGGCATGCGCATCGGCGACCTTCTTGTATTCGGCGCGCACCGTATCGACAAAGCCGCCCTTGCTCTCGTTGGACAGCAAGGATGAGACCACGCCGACCGCGCGGCTGGCGTCGGTGACATAGACCGTCTGCCCCTTGCTGTAGCGCGGGTGGATCTTCACCGCCGTGTGCACGCGGCTGGTCGTCGCGCCGCCGATCAGCAGCGGAATTTCGAAGCCTTCACGCTCCATCTCGGCGGCCATGTGCGCCATCTCGTCCAGCGACGGCGTAATCAGGCCGGACAGGCCGATGATATCGACATTTTGCTCGCGCGCCGTCTGCAGGATCCTGGCCGCCGGCACCATGACGCCGAGATCGATGATCTCGTAATTGTTGCAGGCGAGAACCACGCCGACGATGTTCTTGCCGATGTCATGGACATCGCCCTTGACCGTCGCCATCAGGATTTTTCCGGCCGTTTTGCGTTCGCCATTGTCGATGCCGTTGGCGGCGTTTGCCAGCTTCTCGGCTTCCATGTGCGGCAGCAGTCCAGCCACCGCCTGCTTCATCACCCGCGCCGACTTCACCACTTGCGGCAGGAACATCTTTCCCGCACCGAACAGATCGCCGACGACGTTCATGCCGGCCATCAGCGGACCTTCGATGACATGCAGCGGCCGCTCGGCGGCAAGCCGTGCTTCCTCGGTGTCGGCATCGATGAATTCGGTGATGCCGTTGACCAGCGCATGGCTGATCCGCTGTTCGACAGTCCATTCGCGCCAGACGAGATCGCGCTCCTGCGCTTCCTTGCCGGCCGTGCCCTTGAAGCGTTCGGCGATCTCCAGCATGCGTTCGGTGGCGGTGCCGCCGGCCTTGGGCGCGCGGTTGAGCACGACATCCTCGCAGGCCTCGCGCAGATCAGGCTCGATCGTATCGTAGACGGCGAGCTGGCCGGCATTGACGATGCCCATGTCCATGCCGCGCTGGATGGCATGGTAAAGGAATACGGCATGCATGGCCTCGCGCACCGGCTCGTTGCCACGGAACGAGAAAGACAGGTTCGACACGCCGCCGGAAATGTGGACATGCGGCAGCGTGGCGGTGATCTCGCCGGCCGCCTCGATGAAGTCGACGCCGTAATTGTCGTGCTCCTCGATGCCCGTGGCGATGGCGAACACGTTGGGATCGAAGACGATGTCCTCGGGCGGGAAGCCGGCCTGTTCGGTGAGGAGCTTGTAGGCGCGGGTGCAGATCTCGACCTTGCGCGCCTTGGTGTCGGCCTGGCCGTCCTCGTCGAAGGCCATAACGACGACGGCGGCGCCATAGGCGCGGACCAGCCTGGCATGATGCAGGAAGGCTTCTTCGCCCTCCTTCATCGAGATGGAGTTGACCAGCGGCTTGCCCTGCACGCATTTCAAGCCGGCTTCGATGATCTCCCATTTCGAACTGTCGACCATGACAGGAACGCGGGCGATGTCCGGCTCGGCGGCGATCAGGTTGAGGTATTCGACCATGGCCTTCTTCGAATCGATCAGACCCTCGTCCATGTTGATGTCGATGATCTGCGCGCCGTTGGCGACCTGGTCGCGGGCGACGTCGAGCGCGGCGACATAGTCGCCCGCCGTGATCAGTTTCCGGAACTTGGCCGAGCCGGTGACATTGGTTCGCTCGCCGACATTGACGAAGGGGATCTCGTCGGTGAGCGTGAATGGCTCCAGCCCGGACAGGCGCATCCTGGGCTCAATGTCCGGAATGGCGCGCGGCGGATACTTCCCCACCGCCTCGGCGATGGCGCGGATGTGCTCCGGCGTCGAGCCGCAGCAGCCGCCGACGACATTGACCAGTCCCTCACGCGCGAAATCCTCGATCTGGGCGGCCATGAAGTCCGGGCTTTCGTCATACCGGCCGAATTCGTTGGGCAGGCCGGCATTCGGATAAGCGCAGACAAAGGTGTCGGCGACACCGGATATTTCGGCCAGATGCGCTCGCATGGCGTTGGCGCCGAGCGCGCAGTTGAGGCCGATGGTGAAGGGGCTGGCGTGCCGCACCGAATGCCAGAAGGCCGTCGGCGTCTGGCCCGACAGCGTGCGGCCGGAGAGGTCCGTGATGGTGCCCGATATCATCACGGGCAGGCGCACGCCCTTCTCGATGAAGATCTCTTCCGCCGCGAAGATCGCCGCCTTGGCGTTCAGCGTGTCGAAGATGGTCTCGATCAGGATGATGTCGGCGCCGCCATCGATCAACCCGCGCAGCTGCTCGCCATAGGCGAGGCGCAAATCGTCGAAGGTCACGGCGCGATAGCCAGGATTGTTGACGTCGGGCGACATCGAGGCGGTGCGGTTGGTCGGCCCGAGCGCTCCGGCGACAAACCTTCGCTTGCCGTCCTGCTGCTCGGCCCGAACAGCGGCGCGCCTGACCAGCCGCGCGCCATCGCGGTTCAGCGCATAGACGGCATGTTCCATGCCGTAGTCGGCCTGGGCGATCGAGGTCGAGGAGAAAGTATTGGTCTCCAGGATGTCGGCGCCTGCGATGGCGTACTGGTAATGGATCTCCTCGATCGCCCCGGGCTGGGTCAGGATCAAAAGGTCGTTGTTGCCCTGCTGATGGCAGGCGCAGCCGGCGAAAGCCTCGCCGCGGAATTGGTCCTCGTTAAACCCGAGGCCCTGGATCTGCGTGCCCATGGCGCCGTCGAGGATGAGAATGCGCTCGCGTGCCGCCGCTGTCAGCGCGGCAAGCACTTCCGAGCCGTCCGGTTTTGCCGCGACGGGGCCGAACAATGCGTCCAGCGAGGCAGAATTCTGCGACATTTTTTATCCCTTTGGCGACAGGCCTTTTCATGTCACATAAGGATATCTTTATGTCAATATACGACAGATGCGCGTGATTGTCACCCACCCAACGCGAAGGCGGGTCCGTGGCGCCGGTTTTCCGACGGACCTACGCTCTGTCGACGCTCGCCAGGAAGCGGGCGAGGACCGGATTGAAGCGATCCGGCGAATCCCAGAACGGCGCGTGGCCGGATTTGTCGAGCAGATGCGCCTTGCCTTCCCATAGATTGGAGAATTTCACAGCCGAGACGAAATCGGTGTTGACGAATGGCTCGTCGATGCCGTTCAGAACGGCGATCGGCGGCGTCTTGCCGGCCACGATCTCGCGCTGGTTCCGGCCAGTGCCGGCCGCGAACTTTTCGAACATCAGGCGCCGCGCCCGTCCATCGGTGCGCGCCACCGTGTCGATGAGAAACGGCTCGAACGGCTCGCCGCAAGTGCTGCGCGCATAGGCCTCCACGTCGGCGCCGGTGAAGGTCTCCTGCCCGGCGAGATGCATATGCGGGCTCGGCTTGAATCCGCTGCCGACCTCCTCGGGCGAGACAGGCGGCGTGCCGGTGATCATCAAGCCAAGCAGGCCGGGAAAGCGGTCGATCATCTCAAGCCCGATATGGCCGCCGAGCGACCAGCCGAAGACGATGGCCTTGTCGATGCCGAGCAGCCCGAGCACTTCGGTCATGGCATCGGCATAGCCTTCCATGTTGTAGGAACGCTCTGGATCGATCGCATCGCCGGACGCTCCATGGCCGGGCAGGTCGGGAGCGATGAGGTGATATCGCTCGCCCAACGGGCCGTCCAACTGGTTGCGGAAAACGGCACTGGAAGATGAATTGCCGTGGATCAGCATGACAGCGGTTCCCTGGCCGCTGGTCTCACGCACCGCGATCTTGCCATGGCTGGTTTCAAGGGTCTTCTGCGAGATCGTCATTGTTCGCTCCATCGGGAATTGCCCTGTTTTAATGCAGTTGCGCAGCAAAGCGCCACGGCTTCCATACCTTTGCGGGAACCTTGTTCCCGGCCAGGTTGCGTTGAAAAATCCTTTTCAAATAAGAACAATTATGCGTAGATTGTCAATTATCCAACTCCCGATGAACGGGAGGAAAACAGGGAACAGCACGATGAAGCCCAAATCCGCCGCAAGTCGAATCCGCCATATGCTGATGAGCACGACGTTGATCGGCATGTTTGCCGCATCAGCCGCCCCCGCCTTTGCCGACGTCGTCAAGATCGGCCTGCTTGCGCCGCTCACCGGCCCTGCCGCGGCGGACGGCCAGGAATTCCAGCGCGGCGTGCAGATGGCCATCGACGAAGCGAACGCAGCCGGCGGCGTTGCCGGAGATACGTTCGAACTGGTGGTCGGCGACGTCAAGGATCAGTCCGCCGGCAACGTCACCAGCGCCGTCGAACGCCTGCTTGGCGATCCGGGCGTGCACTTCATGCTGACCGGCTATGCCAGCTTGACCAATTTCGAGATCGACAACATGGCCGAGGCGGAAATGCCCTACATGCTGGCGGCCACCTCGCAGCAGACCAGGGACATCATCGCGCCGAGCCCCGACAAATACATGTGCTGCTGGTCACTGACGCCTTCCTTCGACGCCTACAACACCGACGTCACCCTGTTCGTCGAGAAGCTCGCGGCCGACGGCAAGATCACCCTGCCGACCAAGAAGGTCGCCATCATCTCGTCCGACAATGCCTATTCGAAGACCATCTCCGAAGGCATGAAGAAGACGTTCAAGGAGAAGGGCTGGACCATCACCGTCGACGAGATCGTACCCTTCGGCGAAGTGACCGACTGGCGTTCGATCCTCGCCAAGGTGCGCGAGAACGTTCCCGATGTCGTCATCAACACCGACTATCTGCCGGGCAATTCGGCGTCGTTCCTCAACCAGTTCCTCGAGCAGCCGACCAAGAGCCTCGTCTTCCTGCAATACGCGCCGAGCGTTCCGGAATTCGTCGAGCTGACCGGCAACAAATCGGATGGCGTCATCTACAACCTGCTCGGCGGCGCGCTGACGACGCCGAAGAACCCGCGCGCCGATGAGGTGGCAGCCAAGTTCAAGGCAAAATACGGCGTCGAGAGCGGCACCTACGGCGTCGGCCTCTACGAAATGACCAATGTCTATTTCGATGCGGTCAAGAAGGTCGGCGGCGCATCCGACCATGCGGCGATCATGAAGGCGCTGTCGGAGACCGACAAGCAGGTCGCGGAAGGGCGGCTGAAATTCGATCCCGCCACCCACCTTGCCACGCAGGGCGACGACTATATTCCGATCACCTTCTTCCAGATCTGGGATGGCCAGCGCACGCTGATCTCGCCTGAGAAATATGCCACCGGCGCCTTCAAGCTCCAGCCCTGGATGAAGTAGGGAATGGCCCTGCTTGAACTGGACGACGTGTCGAAGGCCTTCGGTTCGCTGAAGGCCGTCGATGGCGTGTCGTTCAAGGTCGAGGCCGGCGAGATCTTCGGTATCGCCGGCCCGAACGGCAGCGGCAAGAGCACGCTGTTCAACATCATCACCGGCATCCCGTTCGGGCCCGACCGGGGCAACATCCGCTTTGACGGCATTGCCATAAACGGCAAATCGGGACACGCCATCGCGCGCCTCGGCCTTGCCCGGACCTTTCAGCGGGAGACCAGCTTCGACGGGCTGACCGTATTCGAGAACGCGCTGATCGGCGCCAGCTACGGCAAGCAGGAAAAGACAGCGGCCACGGCCCGCAATGCCGCCGCCGAGGCGCTGGAGTTCGTCGGCCTGGGATCCCAGTCGTTCGGCCGGCTTGCCGGCGAATTGTCCGTGTTCGAGCGCAAATGCCTGATGCTTGCCACGGCGATCGCCATGCAGCCACGCATGCTCTTGCTCGACGAGCCGGCATCGAGCCTGACCAAACCCGAGATCGAGACGTCGATCGGCCTGATCCGCCGCACCGCCGAACGCGGCATCACCATCCTTCTGATCGAGCACGTGCTGACCTTCCTGATGAGCCTTTCGCAGCATCTGCTGGTGCTCAACAATGGCCGCGTCCTGGCCGCCGGCGATCCGGCAGGCGTGATCGCCGATCCGCACGTCATCGAGGCCTATCTCGGCACGAGGAGGTCGGCGGCGTGAATCCCATTCTCAGCGTCGAAGGCGTCACCGCCGGCTATGGCCGCGTCACCGTGCTGCACGATATCTCGCTGGAGGCCGGCCGTTTCGGCAATGTCGGCCTGTTCGGCCCCAACGGCCATGGCAAGACGACGCTGCTGCGTGCGATCTCCGGGCTTCTGCAGCCGAAGAGCGGCCGCATCCTGTTCGACGGGCAAGACATTGTCGGCCACAGCGCACGCGCCATCGTCGGCGCCGGCCTGATCCATGTGCCGCAAGGCAACCGGCTGTTTCCCGATCTCTCGATCGCCGACTGCATGGCGCTCGGCGCCTATTCGCCGCGGGCCCGGCCGCATGAGGCGGAAAACCGCGAAAAGGTGGTCAAGCTGTTCCCGAAACTGGCGGAACGCTGGCGCCAGCGCGTGCGCACGCTGTCGGGTGGCGAGCGCCAGATGGTGTCGATCGGCACGGCGCTGATGAGCCATCCGCGCCTGCTGATCCTCGACGAGCCGACGCTGGGGCTGGCGCCCAAGATCAAGGACGAGCTCTGCGCCTCCGTCATGGACATTTCGCACGGCGGCGTACCGCTCATCGTCGTCGAGCAGGACATCGAATTCCTGCTGGAACTGACGCAGCAACTCTACCTCGTCAACCATGGCGCCGTTGCGACCGAGATCAAGCCGGGCGAAAGCCTCGACCACGGCGAGATCATGTCGATGTATTTTGGCCATTAGGAAAATCCGAAGATGAGCGCATTGGCGGAAATCCTGTTCGGCGGCCTGTTCCAGGGCTCGCTCTACGCCATGATGGCGGTCGGGCTGGCTCTGGTCTGGACGACGATCGGCGTGTTCAATTTCAGTCATGGCGTGTTCATGATGCTGGGCGCCTACATCGCCTGGCAGCTGGTCGAACTCGGCCTGCCGGCGGCGGTCGCCTTTCCCATCGCCGTCGTCGTCATGGCCGGCGTCGGCTGGATCCTGCAGGCGAGTGTCGTGCGGCCGCTGATCGGCCGACCCAACATCGTGCTGGTCGTCGTCATCACCACGCTGGCAGCCGGGTCGCTGATCGAGAACGGCGCGCTGACCATCTGGGGACCGCGCTCGAAGCAGATCCCGGCGCTGATCACCGGCAACACCACCGTCGGCGGCGTCGGCGTCTCCCTGCACCAGATCGCCATCATCGTCATCACGCCGCTGATCCTGGCCGCACTTTGGATGTTCCTCAACCGCACGCGGCTCGGGCTGGCGCTGCGCGCCGTGGCGCAGAACGAAGATGCCAGCCATCTGGTCGGGCTGAACGTCACCGCGCTCTATGGGCTGGCCTTCGCCATTGCCGCGTCGCTTGCAGGCCTCGCCGGCATCTTCATGGGCGGCTATCGTTTCATGTCGCCGGTGATGGGCAGCGACCCGCTGCTCAAGGCGCTGATCGTCGTCGTCTTCGGCGGCATATCGAGCATCTCGGGACCGATCTTCGCCGCCTATCTGATCGGCTTCTTCGAGGCCGCCTGCAGCTATTATTTCGGCCTGTACTGGACGCCGGCGCTGCTGTTCGGCGTGCTGATCCTGACCCTGATGATGCGCCCCGAGGGCATCTTTGCCAGCCGCTCCCGAGGCCTAGCATGACCGACACGACATCGCCGATCACCCTTAGCCACACAGCGGCGGCAACCCCGATCGCTCCCGGCCGTACGCCGTGGAAGCGGGAGGCCATCGGCTTCGTGCTCGGCTTCGCGCTCCTGGCCCTGCTGCCGCTGATCTTCGGCGACCCCTATGCCCGCCACATCCTGATCATGGCCTTCATCTATGCGATCGTCGCCTCGAACTGGGACCTCAGCCTCGGCTATGGCGGCGTCTTCAATTTCGGCCATCTGGCGCTGTTCGGCATCGGCGTCTATGCCTACAGCCTGCTCACCAAGCTGGCCGAATTCGATCCGTGGATCGCGCTGTTTGCCAGCGGTGTCATCGCCACCCTGGCGGCGATCCTGGTGACCATCCCGATCCTGCGGCTGAAGGGCATCTACATCATCCTGGTCACTTTCGGCTTCGCGCAGCTGGTGATGCAGGTGATCATCAGCCAGTCCGCCATCACCGGCGGCACGCAAGGGTTGGTGCGCATTCCCGGGCTATACGTGTTCGACCACAACATGGTCCGTGACGGCAAATCAGCCTATTTCTACATCGCGTTGGCGCTGCTGGTGGCGAGCACCCTGTTCCTGCGCGTGTTCGTGCGCTCGCGCACCGGGGCCAGCATCGTCGCCTTGCGCGACAATGAGGAATACGCCATCAGCCGCGGCGTCTCGATCGTGCGCCAGCGCATGCTGACGCTTGCCGCGAGCGCCTTCTTCACCGGCATCGCCGGCGCCTTCTACGCCGCCTACCAGCGCAATGCCTCGATCGACGTCTTCGGCATGAGCCTTGCGACCATCATCCTGTCGATGGTGCTGCTTGGCGGCACCAGCACTATTTACGGCGCCATCATCGCCTCTTTCGTGCTGACGATCTTCGCCGAATGGATGGCCGATTTCGGCGCGTGGCGGCCGATGATCACGGCGGTGCTGATCATCGGCGTGATGCTGGCCTACCCGAGCGGCCTGGTCGGCATGATCAAGGCTTCATGGGGCGCCGTCGCCGGACGCCTGAAGCGCCCGGCCTGACCGTTTCGGACTGGCGGCTCCGCCTCAGCGGATGCCGCACCAGTCGATGACCGAAGCGGCGATCACCTTGGCGGTCTCGACCACCGATTCGACTTCGACATACTCGTCGGAACCGTGAAATCCGTCGCCTGACGGGCCGAAGACGACACCGTCGACGCCGGCGCCGGCATAGTGCGCGGCATCGCACACGGCGACGAAGCCCCGCGCCTGCGGCGCCTTGCCGACCATGGCCTTGCGCTTCATCAGCGATCTCACCAGCGGATGGTCGACCGGCGTGTTCATCGGCGGAAAATGCAGCCCGCCGAGCTCCCATTGGATCGCAGGCGGGTTGTCGCGCAGCCACGCATCGGTCTGCGCGAAATGGTGGACGAACGCCTCGAAATCGCGGCGGTAGTCGGCCGAATTCTCGTCGGGCAGGAATTTCATGTCGAGATCGAGCACCGCGACATCGGGAATGATGGCCGGGTTGGTCATCACGGTCGGCAGACCGTGCTCGCCAAGGCCGGTGCCGCCATGCATGACGCCGATGTTGATGGTGTTCATGCCGAGCGGCAGCAGCGGATGGGATTTTGCTCGCGTCCGGTCCAGCTCATACTGGCGCACGGCGGCAATGAAGCGGGCGGCGATCTCGATCGCATTGACGCCCGGCTCCAGCCGGTCCTTGTCGTGGCGCTGCGGATAGATCTCGTTGTAGCGCAGCGCCGAATGGGCGTTGCGGCCACGGATCGTCACCCGCGCCCATTCCAGCCCGCCTTCGACCGGCAGGACATCGCCCCAGGTCGGTTCGGCGACCAGCACCGCCTTGGCGAGCTTGCCCTTCTTCACCGCGTCCATGGCGCCGAAGCCGCCGGCTTCCTCATCGACGACCGAGTGGATGGCGAGCCGGCCCTGCAGCGTGATGCCCGCCTTGCGGATCGCGCGCGCGGCGGCGATGCAAGCGGCGACGCCGCCCTTCATGTCGACGGCACCGCGGCCATAGAGCCGGCCATTGGTGATTTCGCCGCCGAACGGATCGACCGACCAGTCCTTCATCGCGCCGACCGGCACGACGTCGATATGGCCGCACAGGATCAGGCTGCGGCTCTCGTCTCCCGCCCATTCGCCGACCAGATTGGGCCGCCCGGGCAAGGCATCCCATTGCTCTGTCCTGAACCCGTCCTGCTTGAGGATCGGTTCGAGCAGCGCCTGGACATCCGCCTCGCGGTTGATCGCCGGATTGGGCTCGAATTTGGGGTTGACCGAAGGGATGCGGACCATGTCGCGGGTCAGGCCGATCAACCAGTCGCGATCGGTCTCGATCTCAGCCTGCACGGCGTCGATGAAGGTCTGGTTGTCGGGCATTGTCGCTTCCTTTTCTGCGTCGCGGCGCTTTGCATCGCTGCACTGCGCGCAACGACACTACTTCCTTGTGGTTTTGGATTTGGCGGCGTCGTCGGCCGATGACGATAGGACGGTATCGAGCGTGACCGCATTGGCGCTGCGGATCTTCTCGATGTCCTCGATGCGCTTGCGCACCCCGGCGCCATGGCCCTCCAGCGCGTGGGCAAAGACGGTTTCCATCTGGGCAACGGCCGTCGCCAGCGTGTCGAACGGCGAGTTGGCGTCGATCGCCGCGACCATGGTCAGGTCCGCTATGTCAGATATCGGCGACAGCCAGACGTCGGTGAACAGCAGGATGGAGACGCCGCGCTCCTTGGCCTGCTGGGCAAGGCTCACCACGTCCGACTGGTAGCGCCGGTAATCGAACACGACGAGGAGGTCGCGCTTGCCAAGGTCGATCAACAGGTCGAAATCGGCGGGACTCAACGAACCGATGTCGCGCACGCCGGAGCGGAACTGCAGGAGATAGCCGGCCAGCATGGAGGCGATATGCCGGCTGAACCGGCCTCCCAGCAGCACGACCTGGCCCTTGCTCTCGAGCAGCATGTTGACGGCGCGCGTGTAGGCCTGCACCGGCACAGCCGTGCGCGTACGCTCCAGGCTGTCGGACACCGAATGGAAATAGGCAAGTGCGGTGCCTTCGCTGGAGCCGCCCGGACGCTTGGCCTCCATCATCAAAAGCGGCGAATGCAGCCTGGATTCGACTTCGGTGAGCAGGCGTGCCTGGAAATCGGCAAAGCCGACATAGCCAAGCTTGGTCATCAGCCGCGTCACGCTCGGGTCGCTGACGCCGGCGCGCCGTGCCAGCCGGGTTGCGGTGCCCAGCCCCGACATCGGGTAATCGGCGAGCAGGACCTGGACGATCTTCTCTTCCGCGGAGGTGAACGCCACGGTCGTGTTGGCCAGTTCTTCGCGGATCGACATGGTCATCGCCTATCGCTGACGGAAGATGATTATCTTACAATTTTGTGAAATAGTGTCAAATCTGGAAAAAGTTTTACAGGATTGAATCTAGCCGCGTAGATCGCCCGCATCCGCCAGAATCCAATCCTTGCTCACTGCCATATGCACTTTCGATCTCGCTTGAGTATCTTGGCGGCGAGCCTGGTTCTCACGGACCCCGTTTCGGGGCCGGTTGTTACGGACGTGAAGTGAGGGTCACAACCTCAATCCAAAACCCTATCAAAGCGTCATTGGTGAACTGGTGCCCGCCGAACACGGATCGCGACGAAGCTGAACTGGCATTCGAACTTTTTCGCCAGTTGATGCATCTTAAGCCCATGGGCTACGAAACTCATATCGTGCCGAGTGATGCCGAACTGGCCCTTGCCGCTCGGGGCGGCGATTGTGGTTGCCTCGGCCTGCTGCTGGAACGTCATCGCGCACGGCTCTATGCGATAGCGCTGAACATGCTCGGCTATGGGTCGGACGCCGAAGATGCTGTGCATGAGACTTTCCTGATCGCGCTGAGGCGCATCGGCGAACTCAAGGATCCGCAAGCCGTCGGTGGCTGGCTTCGCACTGTGTTGCACCGCTGTTGCCTGCAACAATTGCGTCGACGACGACGCGAGATCTTGACCGCCGACATTCCAGACCGCCCAGACGAACGCGCAAGCATTGAGGAGCGGCTGGAGAAAGTCGCGCTTCGCGAATGGGTTTGGGACGCCCTACGCAAGCTTCCCGAGCCGCTGCAGGCTACCGCCATGTTGCGCTATTTCGGAAGCTATCAGTCTTACGAGGAACTGGCCGCCATTCTGGGTGTCCCGATTGGGACGGTTCGCAGTCGTTTGTCGCAAGCCAAACGCAAGCTTGCCGAGATGCTGCTGGAAACGGCGGGCCTTGCCGACACAGAGGCTCGCTCGCAGTCTCGCGAGCGCCAGCGATTCTACTCCGAAATTTTCAATGGGCTCAACCAGCATGGCGAGCGTGACCGCTTCCTTGGGCACTTTGCAGAGGACCTGCATCTTGTCCGCGGGACGAGCAAACCAGTGCTGGGTCGCTCATTCCTTGCCTGGGAAGTCGACGCCGACACGGAAGCCGGCGTCCGCCTGGAACCGCAGCGCATTCTCAGCGCCAGCCAGGTCACCGTGATCGAGGGACTATTCGTCAATCCGCCGGAAGACCCTTTCCACTGCCCGCCGGGTGTCGTCCTGGTGATCTTTCAGCGAGACGGCAAGGCCCGACGCTTGCATCTTCATCTTTCGCCGCGTCCGCCTAGAATCGAGGACGACTGATCGAACTTTTTCTCCCGTCCGTGACTCCTTACAGCACGCGGGCATCATCTGGCCCGGACGCAAATGGTTCCAAAGAGGAGAGAGATCATGTTCGCCTTCGCAGTTTCCCATGTTGCTTCCATCGCACACCACGGCGAGCTCGGGCCCAGCCGCTCGCGCCGCCTCCTTCACACGGCGTTCGCATCGACTGTCGTCTGCGCCACATTGTTGTCATCAGGCTTAGGCTGGGCCGGTCAAGCTGAGGTCGACGCCACCTATAAGGACGTCGAGCGGACGCTCGGCTCGGTGCCGACCTTTCTCCATCAGGTTTCAAAAGCAGCGCTGCCGGGCGCCTGGGCAGAGGTGAAGGCTCTGCAGTTCTCCAGCGAAACCGCCCTGCCGCCGAAGGTCAAGGCTCTGATCTCGCTCGCCGTCTCCGCACAAATTCCCTGCCAGTATTGCATCTGGGAAGACACCGAGAGCGCAAAACAGGCGGGCGCAACGGAGGACGAGATCGAAGAGGCCGTCGCTATCGCCGCTCTGTCACGGCACTGGAGCACAATCTTCAACGGCATGCAGGTCGACTTTGAGACCTTCAAGAAGGATCTCGGCGGCGACGCTCAGGCTGCCGCGCCTGCCAAGTAGCGCGAGCCTTGTCGGCACATTGTCGGAATTGGGGCCAGGCCGCGGCAACCGTCGTCGGCATCCGCGGACCGGAATAGGGAGTGGAATTCTCATTTTATAGGGAGGTAAAGATGCCAGTAGTCTTCGGAGAAACCGTCAGCACAGTCAAAGATATCGTGTCCGTGCTAAAGAAACACGGTGACGCGGTGCGTGGCACCTATCGTGCCCGCTACCGCTTCGACCCGCAATCAGGCGATCCTTACACAACACCGCTACTGGAGCGACCGGCGAGCCTCAAGGACAATTCGCCGACCGCCGTCTTTCCCTGGGAGCAGATCTTTGCCGCGGCGGCTGTGTGCGCCGGCTCGGATTATCCGATGCTGGCAGCGCATGCGGGGGTCGATCTTCGTTCGGTCGATTTCATCGCGGAAGGCGTGTTCGACCCGCGTGGCGAGTTCGACGGACTTGATGGGCTCACGGCGCCCGTGGACGCCCGGCATTGCTACGTGTCCCTGCACCTCAGCGCAACCGTGTGTTCTTCGGCGCCCCGCGCCGATCTGGAGAAAATTCATGAACGCGCGATCTCGCACAACATGGTGCTTGGCGCCCTTAGAGGAATTCCCATGACCAGCGAATTGGTGATTCACCAGGCGTGATCCTTTTCGCAGAACTCGCCCGCTGGGCGGCCTGTGGCTTAGTCCCGCCGGTTGCGGCCGGCGGGGCCAAATATGCCTCGTGCACGTTTGCGCCGCCACCACGATCCTGGCAAGTTCGCGGGGCGATCTGCTCGAAAGGCAACGGATGGCGGCCGACAGCAACGAGCCGACTGCCCGCTGCAGTAGCGCGCTGCTCGCCAAGTGTTATAGCGCGGAAGGGTTCGGCATTGCGAATCCCGTGACCGCCCCGGCCATCGATATGGCGCAACACATTTCGACACTGGATCGAACGGTGCTTTCGCCCTCTATTTGAAACTGGCGATGGGCAGGAATTTCACCGCGGAGCCGGTGAAGCGGCGGTGATCGGACGTCCGTCCCCGCGGTTGGAATCCATCGAGATAGACATGCTCCGGCGCCGTGCGGATGAAATTGGCGGCAATCATGGGCGTCCCTGTTGATGCGGCCCCACCGGCAACAGCGCGATCTGCCTCGGAATCGGGGCGCCGCTGGACACGGTCGGCCTTGGGGTTCGTCCTGACGCGATCTTCTGGCTTTGACGCCGGCGCCGCGATCCGCTCGCCGGCCAGCCCGTCGTCGGGGTGATGCATGGCCAGCAAGACACCGATGGCATCGCCAGATTTGGCTGCTTCCAACTGGCGCGTCGGGCTTGACTGGCTTTCCGGCCGCCATGTCGGCAATGGGACGTTGAGCGCCATCATCTCCGGCGCGACGCTCGTGGCAGCGGCATCGGCATTCGCGGCGTCCGGCTTGGCAACGGCCAGCTCGGCCTGCGCCGTGGACGCGCCGGCGATTGCCAACGGTGCGGTTTCCGGGGTGGGAACGGGTGCCGTGAACTCGGCTCGCGGTGCGAAGGCCGGCAGCGGCACTGAGCCCGGTGCCATCGCCATGACGATCGCTTCAGGCGTCTTCCCCTTCTGCCCGGCAAGCGGTTCTTCGCCTGGATCGCTGGCAGCAATCTGGATGTCCGCCCGCTGGGCATCCTGCGGCGGCACGATAGCGATACCCTGTCCGGCCGGTCTGGGTTCGACGGACCTCGCCGGTTTGCGTGGCGCCGGCACCGCTTCGGCGACATCATCGGACTCGTCTGCGCCGCCCCCGCCCAAGAGCGTCGCCAGCAGGCCACGCGGCCTGCGTTGGCCGCCGTCGACGCTTGCCAGCTCGATGTCGGGCGTGCCGGCGCCCTTGCGCGATTTGTAGGCGGCAAACGCCTGCTCATAGCCGGGCAGCGGTTTGCCGTCGCTCGGCACATGCAGTGTGTTGCCGTTCGGAAATACCCTGGCGAGTTCCTGGCGGCTGATGC
The DNA here is from genome assembly GCF_003998485.1 of Mesorhizobium sp. M7A.F.Ca.CA.001.04.2.1. Taxonomy (NCBI): domain Bacteria; kingdom Pseudomonadati; phylum Pseudomonadota; class Alphaproteobacteria; order Hyphomicrobiales; family Phyllobacteriaceae; genus Mesorhizobium; species Mesorhizobium sp. M7A.F.Ca.CA.001.04.2.1. Next base: position 39,529 of record NZ_RZQT01000022.1, on the reverse strand, counting down.
CCGGCCAATGCCGCACATTGCCGACATCCATGTGTATGAAAGGCGAACCGGAGGTGGGGTAATAACCCACGCCGCCGCCCTGCATTTTGAGGCCGATGTCGCGCAGCTTCTTCAGCGGCACATCCGGCAGGAAGAAATCCATCGCGCGGCCAACCATGTGTTGGCTCTCCCGGGCCACGCCCTTCGAGCGGCTGCGCAGCATTGCGTTCGTCGCCGGCGAACGATAGGCGCTGACCACATGGATATAGGCTGTCGAGCCGCTGGCGCGATAGGCCTGCCAGACAAGATCGAGCAGGCGCGGATCCATCTTCGTCGGTTCGTTGCGACGCCAGTCGCGCAGCATGAGATTGATCTTCTTCAATCCCGCCGGATCATAGCGCCCATTGCGCTTGAAGACGATTTCAGCCTTCTCGCCCGTATGGAGATGTTGAATCTTCAAAGCACGCGTCTCCGCGAACGCGCCGGTAGCGCACAGGCAAAGGAACGCTGCGATGATGGCAGGCAGGGTCCAAAGACGGGAAGCACCGGGGGCGTTTTGCACGTTTTCGCTCACGTTCATGCCTTGCACGTTCTTTTGTTTCGGGCGATTTAGATTTCCGCCCAGATCAGGAGCCTTTCGGCCCTCTTCCTGACAAGCATGGATCTGACCGGCGAAGACGGGCATCCATGCCACAATACGTCATGTCGATGAATAGCATCTTGGTTAATGAATCGTGTCTTGCCGGGATGCGCTTCGGCTGGATTTGCCTGTGGCAGCCATTTTCTGAAGCAATGAACCGCTGATCGGGTCTGCCGGCACGAGAGCCGCGCCATCCCATGTACCCGCCTCGCCCTCGCAAATGCAGAGGACGATCGTGCGGCAACAGGGATGTTGGAAACTGGTGCTGCGAGAGAGGATTGAACTCTCGACCTCTCCCTTACCAAGGGAGTGCTCTACCACTGAGCTACCGCAGCCGCTGATGGCGGGGCTTCTGCCATATCGAACCGGCAAGCGCAAGGCCAAGTGCAACGCTTCTGTGAAAGGCTTTGCCGGATGGCTTTTAATGACATGGCAGTGCCACAATGTTGGCTATCCCTGAACAGCAAGCTGGTGGGTCGCCGGCGGGATGGGGCGATGGACGACAAGACAATTCCAGTGAAAAAGGATGGTCCACCGAAAAGCAGCGCAACAATCCGCAAGGATCGGCTCGCCGAGCAATTGCGCGCCAATCTGCAGAAGCGCAAGGCGCAGTCGCGCTCGCGGCGGACCGGCGAGGCCGACCTGCGCCCGGACGGGCTCGCTGCATCGAAGAAAATACAAAAAGATTAACTCAAATAGGTCACTCTTGGCCTGGGGTGGGCGAAATCCTATTTCTTGAACCAGATTGGCCAATGGTCTAGACGGGCCGCTACTCAAACGATTGAACCGGCCCTTTTTTGGCCGAGAGGGACGTTCTTCCATGGATCGCATCAGAATTGTCGGGGGCAACAAGCTCTCCGGAAGCATTCCGATCTCGGGCGCGAAAAACGCGGCGCTGCCTTTGATGATCGCCTCGCTTTTGACCGATGACACGCTGACGCTGGAAAACGTGCCGCATCTGGCCGATGTTGAGCAGCTGATCCGCATCCTGGGCAATCACGGCGTCGATTATTCGGTCAATGGCCGCCGCGAGAAGCAGAATGAGGGCTATTCGCGCACCATCAACTTCTCCGCCCGCAACATCGTCGACACCACAGCGCCCTACGAGCTGGTGTCGAAGATGCGCGCCTCGTTCTGGGTGATCGGCCCGCTGCTGGCCCGCATGGGCGAAGCAAAAGTGTCGCTGCCGGGCGGTTGCGCCATCGGCACGCGGCCGGTCGATCTGTTCCTCGAGGGCCTCCAGGCGCTGGGCGCTGATATCGACGTCGACACCGGCTATGTCATCGCCAAGACCCGGAATGGCCGCCTTGTCGGCAACCGCTATATCTTCCCGAAGGTCTCGGTCGGCGCCACCCATGTGCTGATGATGGCCGCGGCACTCGCCAAGGGCGAGACGGTGCTGGAAAATGCCGCCTGCGAGCCCGAGATCGTCAATCTGGCCGAGTGCCTCAACGCCATGGGCGCGAAGATTTCCGGCGCCGGCACGCCAACCATTGCCATCGACGGCGTCGAATCGCTCTCCGGTGCGCGCGTGCGCGTCATTCCCGACCGCATCGAGACCGGCACCTATGCGATGGCCGTCGCCATGACCGGCGGCGACGTCGTGCTCGAAGGCGCGCGTGCGGACCTGCTGCAGACCGCACTGGACGTGATCGCCCAGACGGGTGCGGAGATCACGCCGACCAATTCCGGCATCCGGGTGAGGCGCAACGGCGCCGGCATTTCGCCGGTCGACGTGACGACAGCACCCTTCCCGGCCTTCCCGACCGATTTGCAGGCGCAGTTCATGGGCCTGATGACCATGGCCAAGGGTAAGTCGCGCATCACCGAGACGATCTTCGAGAACCGCTTCATGCATGTGCAGGAACTGGCGCGGCTCGGCGCTCACATCACGCTTTCGGGCCAGACGGCGATCGTCGACGGCGTGCCGAAACTGAAGGGCGCGCCGGTCATGGCGACCGATCTTCGCGCCTCTGTCTCGCTGGTCATCGCCGGCCTGGCGGCGGAAGGCGAGACCACGGTCAACCGCGTCTACCACCTCGATCGCGGCTTCGAGCGGCTGGAAGAAAAGCTGTCCAACTGCGGCGCGGTGATCGAACGGATTTCGGCGTAGCCCGCGACCTCGGCTCCTCTCTAGCAACGCAGGAGATTGGCGAAATCCTTCGCGGCAGCGTCCTTCTCCCCGTCACTATCCGGGGAGAAGTGCCCGGCAGGGCGATGAGGAGCAGCGCAGAGCTGCAACTGCTGGTGCGGTTGCACCGATCGCCAAGACCGCCTAACAGAAGGCTGAACAATCAACCTTCAGGTGCGAAATCCGTATGACCGCCCTTAAGCTTATCGCGCTCGACGACCAGGATCTGAGCATCGTTTCGGCTCATGTCCAGGATGCCGTGCTGAAAGTCAGCGACCTCGAATTCCTCCCTGCGGCCAAGCGTTTCCTGCTGACCATGAACCGTTTCGTCTGGGAGGCAAAATCCGGCCTGTTTCGCCAGCATAATGAGCGACGGCAGGCCGTGCTGCATTTCGACCGCGTGCTCGGCGCCAAGACCAGCGGTATTGACCGCGACAAGCCTGCCGAAGTCCTGTCGCTGCTGGCGATCAGCTTCATCGAGATCAGCAAGCCGGCCGGCATCGTCGAGCTGATCTTCTCGGGCGGCGGTGCGATCATGCTCGACGTCGAGTGCATCGAGGCCCGTCTTGCCGACATCGGCGGCGCGTGGGAAGCCACCTCGCGCCCCATCCACAAGGCCTGAGCGTCCGATGGCCATCACGCTTCGTCAGTCCGATGCCGATTTCGAGCAACGTTTCGCCGCCTTCCTCACGACCAAGCGGGAGGTCTCCGCCGATGTCGATGCCGCGGTGCGCGACATCATCGCGCGCGTGCGCGCCGAGGGCGACGCGGCACTGATCGACTATACGCGGAAATTCGATCGCGCCGATTTGACCGGCCTCGGCATTGCCGTGTCTAAGGAAGACATCGCAACCGCCTACGAAACGGCCGACCCAAAGACGATCGAGGCGCTGGAGTTCGCGCGCGACCGCATCCGCTCGCATCATGAACGGCAGCGGCCGAAGGACGATCGCTATACGGATGCCGCCGGCGTCGAGCTCGGCTGGCGTTGGACGGCGATCGAGGCCGTCGGGCTCTATGTGCCGGGCGGTACGGCGAGCTATCCGAGCTCGGTGCTGATGAACGCCGTGCCGGCCAGAGTGGCCGGCGTCGAGCGCATCGTCATGGTCGTGCCTGCGCCGGGCGGCATCATCAATCCGCTGGTGCTGGTGGCAGCGGACATATCAGGCGTTTCCGAAATCTACCGCGTCGGCGGGGCGCAGGCGATCGCCGCCCTCGCCTATGGCACCGAGACAATCCGGCCGGTCGCCAAGATCGTCGGCCCGGGCAATGCCTATGTCGCGGCAGCCAAGCGCCAGGTTTTCGGCACCGTCGGCATCGACATGATCGCCGGGCCGTCGGAAGTGCTTGTCGTGGCCGACGGCAGCAACGATCCGAACTGGATCGCTGCCGACCTGCTGGCCCAGGCCGAACACGACGCTTCGGCACAGTCGATCCTGGTCACCGACGATCCGGCTTTCGGCATCGCGGTCGAACAGGCGGTCGAGCGCCAGTTGCAGAGCCTGCCACGCGCTGAAACGGCAGCGGCGAGCTGGCGCGATTTTGGTGCCGTGATCCAGGTGTCGACCATCGACGCCGCGCTGCCGCTGGTCGATCGCATCGCCGCCGAACATGTCGAACTGGCCATCGACGACGCCGAGGGCTTCCTGTCGCGGATGCGCAATGCCGGTGCGGTCTTTCTCGGCCGCCACACGCCGGAAGCCATCGGCGACTATGTCGGCGGCTCCAACCATGTGCTGCCGACGGCGCGCTCGGCGCGTTTCTCGTCCGGCCTGTCCGTGCTCGATTTCGTCAAGCGCACGTCGATCCTCAAGCTTGGACCGGAGCAGTTGCGTATCTTGGCGCCGGCGGCGATTGCGCTGGCCAAGGCGGAGGGTCTTGACGCGCATGGACGCTCCGTCGCCATACGGTTGAACATGTAGGCGGCGATGTCTGGCCCCGATCAAACCCGCGCCAGGCTGATCGATGTCGAACTCGATGAATCGATCGGCCGGTCAACGCCGGATGTCGAGCATGAACGTGCAGTGGCGATCTTCGACCTGATCGAGGAGAACAGTTTCCAGCCCGTCAATGACAGCGGCGACGGCCCTTACCGGCTGAAACTGTCGCTGGCCGAGCAGCGCCTGGTGTTTGCCGTGGCGCGCGAGGATGGCACCGCCGTCGTCACCCATATCCTGTCGCTGACGCCGCTCCGGCGCATCGTCAAGGATTACTACATGATCTGCGAAAGCTACTACGACGCCATCCGCTCCTCGACGCCGAGCCATATCGAGGCGATCGACATGGGCCGCCGCGGCCTGCACAATGAAGGTTCGCAGACGCTGATGGACCGGCTGTCCGGCAAGATCGACATCGACTTCGATACGGCGCGCCGGCTGTTCACGCTGGTCTGCGTGCTGCACTGGCGGGGCTAGCCCTGTCGCCCGGCGCCCTGCCCCGTTCGATCCTGTTCCTGTGCGGCATGAATGCCGTGCGCTCGCCAATGGCGGAGCAGCTGGCGCGCCGGATGCTGCCCGCCACCGTCTTTGTCGCTTCGGCCGGCGTTCGCGCCGGCGAGCGCGATCCGTTCGTCGATGCGGTGCTGGCCGAAGAAGATCTCACGCTGGGCGAGCGCCACCCAAGGACGATGGACGATCTCGAGGACGACTATTTCGACCTCATCGTCACGCTGGCACCCGAAGCGCACCACGCCGCGCTCGAACTCACCCGCTCGCTCGCCGTCGAGGTCGAATATTGGCCGACGCCGGACCCGACCGACGCCGGTGGCACGCGCGAACAGATCATGGCAGCGTACCGGGACGTCCGCGAGCGGCTGAAGGTGCGCATAGGCCGACGTTTCTTGCTTCCAGAGGCAAAAAACGCGACGGATTAAGCGTGTTCACAAGCGGACGATTATCATATAGGTTCCGCCGAAATTCCGGCCAGGGTGCTGGAACTACCATCCAAGCAAAGGTATCGAATGCCGAAGGAAGAAGTCCTCGAGTTTCCGGGTGTCGTGACGGAATTGTTGCCGAACGCGATGTTCCGGGTAAAGCTCGAAAACGAACACGAAATCATCGCCCATACGGCCGGCCGCATGCGCAAGAACCGCATCCGCGTGCTGACCGGCGACAAGGTTCTGGTCGAGATGACGCCATACGACCTGACCAAGGGCCGCATCACCTATCGTTTCAAGTAAGCAAAGCCCGACTGGTCCGCGATGAGCATTTTGCAGAAGCTGGTGCTTGCCTCGGGTTCGCCGCGCCGAATCGAGCTCTTGCAGCAGGCCGGCATCGAGCCGGACCGCGTGCTGCCGGCCGATATCGACGAAACGCCGCTGCGTGCCGAGCATCCGCGCTCGCTGGCCAAGCGGCTGTCGAAGGAAAAGGCCGAAAAGGCGTTTGCGTCACTGAAGACCGAAGCCGACTATGCGCCGGGTTTCGTGCTGGCCGCCGACACGGTGGTTGCCGTCGGGCGGCGCATCCTGCCCAAGGCAGAAACCCTCGACGACGCTGCCAACTGTCTCGGGCTGTTGTCGGGCCGTTCGCATCGTGTCTATTCCGGCATCTGCCTTATCACCCCGGGTGGCAAGCTGCGCCAGCGCCTGGTCGAGACGCGGGTGCGTTTCAAGCGGCTGCCGCGCGAAGAGATCGACGCCTATATCGCCTCGGGCGAATGGCGCGGCAAGGCGGGCGGCTACGCCGTCCAGGGCCTCGCCGGCGCCTTCGTCGTCAAGCTGGTCGGCTCCTACACCAACATCGTCGGGCTGCCGCTCTATGAGACCATCGCGCTGCTGAGCGGCGAAGGCTTCAAGGTGCATGGCGGCTGGCTGGCGGGAACCCGGCTGTGAATTCCGATCCCAAAGTCACGCCCTTGCGCCCAAAGCGCCCCTGTCCCGAATGCGGCAAGCCCTCGGCGCGCGACAGCTTTCCGTTCTGCTCGACGCGCTGCAAGGACATCGACCTCAACCGCTGGCTGAAGGGCGCCTATGTCATCAAGGCCCGCGATGACGAGGAAGAGACGGATCCCGACGCTCCGAAATGAGGTCGTCAGGCGGCCTCGGTCTTGCGCGCCACCCGCGCCCAGCCCGGCAGCCAGTCGCCGTGAGCGGCCAGGAGATCATCGACCAGTGACCAGATCTGGTCGAGATCGAGTTCGGCCGCGGTGTGCGGATCCATCATCGCCGCGTGGTAGATGTGCTCGCGGTTCTCGGTCATCAGAGCCCGCACCGTCAGTTCCTGCACGTTGATGTTGGTGCGGATCAGCGCGGTCAATTGCGGCGGCAGGTCGCCGATATAGGTCGGCTGGATGCCGGAGGCATCGACCAGGCACGGCACTTCGGCGGCGCAATCGCGGGGCAGCGAGGTGATGCAGCCATTGTTGCGGACATTGCCGTAGATTACCGACGGCTCGCCGGTCCAGACCGAATTCATGATCGAGGAGGCATATTCCCGGGACTGCTCGACCTCGATGCGATCGGCCGAGCGATAGGCCTCAGCCTGCCCCTTCCAGCGCTCGATCTGCTCGATGCAGCGCTTGGGATATTCATCAAGCGGGATGCCGTACTTCTCGATCAGGTCCGGGCGGCCGTCCTTGATGAAATAGGGCGTATATTCGGCAAAATGCTCCGAGCTCTCGGTGACGAAATAGCCGAGCCTGGTCAGCATCTCGTAGCGCACCTTGTTGGGACAGCGCGGGTTCCAGCCGGGCTTGGGCGCGCGGCCTTCGCGATAGGCGCGCACGAGATCTGGGTAGAGGTCGCGGTAGGAACCGTCCGGCTGGCGATGCTCGAACTTCAGATAGAACGCCATGTGGTTGATGCCGGCCGAGCGATAGCGGATCTCTTCGTAGGGAAGGTCGAGGTCTTCAGCCAGCTCCATTGCCGTGCCCTGCACCGAATGGCAGAGGCCGACCTGCCTGATCTCAGGGTATTTCTCTGCTATCGCCCAGGTGTTGATCGCCATCGGGTTGACATATTGCAGCATGATCGCATCGGGGCAGACGGCGAGCATGTCTTCGCACACCTTCCACAGATGCGGCACGGTCCTTAAGCCCCGCATGATGCCGCCGACGCCGAGCGTGTCGGCGATCGTCTGGCGCAGGCCGTATTTCTTCGGCACCTCGAAGTCAGTGACTGTGCAGGGCTCGTAGCCCCCGATCTGGAAGGCGACGACGACGAAATCCGCGCCGGCCAGCGCCTTGCGCTGATCCGAATGGGTCTCGGTCTTCGCCTTGACGCCAAGCGTCGCGATCAGCTTGTTGACGACAATGGCGCTCTCTTCCAGCCGCTGCGGATTGATGTCCATCAGCGCGATCGTCGCGCCGGACAGCGACGGGCGCTGCAGCACGTCGCCGACAATGTTCTTCATGAACACCGTCGAGCCGGCGCCGATGAACGTGATCTTGGGATTTCTTGCCATGCTAACCTCCGGCATATGTTCAGGCCACATCGAAAGCGGCCCTGACGAGCCGTTCGGTGTAAGCGGTCTTGGGATTGGACAGGATGTCGTCGACGGGGCCCTGCTCGACGATCTTGCCGTTCTGCATGACGATCACGCGATGGCACAGCGCACGCACCACCTTGAGGTCGTGCGAGATGAAGAGGTAGCTGAGGCCGCGCTCGTCCTGCAGCTTGCGCAGGAGGTCGATGATCTGCGCCTGGACGGAGAGGTCCAGCGCCGATGTCGGCTCGTCGAGCAGGATGAATTCTGGTTCGAGCGCTATGGCGCGGGCGATCGCGATCCGTTGTCGCTGGCCGCCGGAGAATTCGTGCGGAAACCGCGACAGAATATCGCCCGGCATGCCGGCGCTGACCAGCGCGTCGCGCACCCGTTCGACCCGCTCGCGCCGCGTCGCCCCTATGCTGTTGACGATCAGCCCTTCCTCGATGATCTGGCCGATCGTCATGCGCGGGTTGAGCGAGGAGAACGGATCCTGGAAGACGATCTGCATGCGCGAGCGCAACGGCCGCATCTCGGCCCGCGACAGGCCGTGGATCGGCTTGCCGTCGAAACGGATCTCGCCGCGCTTGGCGTCGATCAACCGGAGCAGGGCCTGGCCGAAGGTGGTCTTGCCGGAGCCGGACTCGCCGACCAGCCCCAGCGTCTCATGACGACAGAGTTTCAGGCTGAGATCGTCGACGGCGACCAATTCGCGCCAGTCGGGTTTCAGAAAGGTGCCGTGGCGCAGCATGAATGAGACGCGCACGCCGCTGGCCTCGAGAATGGTGCCACAGCCCTCCGGCAGCGGTTTCGGCTGCCCGTGCGGCTCTGAAGCCAGCAGCCGCCTCGTATAGGGATGCCGCGGATCGCCGAACAGCCGTTCGGTGACGTTGTGCTCGCACATTTCGCCATGCTGCATGACATAGACGTAGTCGGAGAACTGGCGCACCACGGTGAGGTCGTGGGTGATCAGGATCACCGCCATGCGCAGCTCTTTCTGCAGGCTGCGGATCAGGTTCAGGATCTGCGCCTGGACGGTGACATCGAGCGCCGTGGTCGGCTCATCGGCGATCAGCACGTCGGGATTGTTGGCCAGCGCCATGGCGATCATCACCCGCTGGCGTTGCCCGCCCGAGAGCTGATGCGGGTATTGTCTGAGCCGCGCGGCAGGATCGGGAATCTGCACGTGCTGCAGAAGTTCGAGCGCTCGCGCCCAAGCCTGTTTGCGGCTGACCTTACGATGCACCCGGATCGCCTCGACGATCTGGCTGCCGACCGTATAGATCGGGTTGAGCGAACTCATCGGCTCCTGGAAGATCATCGAGATGCGGTTGCCGCGCAGCTTGCGCCGGGCGCTCTCGGGAAATTTCAGGATGTTTTGCCCGTCATAACAGACGCTCGAGCCGGGCGACACCGTGGCGCGCCGCGACAGCAGGCCCATGACGGTGCGCGCCGTCACCGACTTGCCCGAACCGGATTCGCCGACGATGGCGATCGTCTCGCCGCGATAGAGCTGGAACGAGATGTCCTTGACCGCTTCGACGACGCCATGCTCCACCTTGAAGGCCACGGCGACGTTGCGGGCATCGATGATCGGCTGGTCCTGGCGTCCGCCATGGTCGTGACGGACGATCGGTGCGAAGGATTCGGCGAGCGCGACGGACATCTGTGCCACCTCAATAAGGGTCGACGGCGTCGCGCAGGCCGTCGCCCAGCGCGTTGAAGGCAAAGACGGTGACCAGCACAAAACCGACCGGCGACAGGATCCAGGGATAGGTGCCGATGACGGAATAGGTCGCGGTGTCCTGCAGCATCAGGCCCCACGAGATCAGCGGCGGCTTGACGGCGAAGCCGAGGAAACCGAGGAAGGATTCGAGCAGCACCACGGTCGGGATCGCCAGCGTCACGGCGACGATCACATGGCTCATCACATTGGGGAAGATGTGCTGCATGATGATGCGCCGGTCGGTGGCGCCGACCGCCATGGCGGCGCGCACATACTCGATCCGCGCCAACGCCAGCGTCTTGCCGCGAACCTCGCGCGACATCTGCGCCCAGCCCAAGGCCGACATGACGATGATGACGAAAGCGAGGAAGACGTTGGTGGGAGCGGTGACCGGGATCAGCGTCGTCAGCGCCAGATAGAGCGGCAGTTGCGGGAAGGCGAGCACCAGTTCGACGAAGCGCTGCATCCAGACATCGAACCTGCCGCCGAAATAGCCGGAAACCATGCCGACGGTGGTGCCGATGACGGTGATGATGAAGACGACCGTCAGGGCGATCATCAGCGAGACGCGCGAGCCGTGGATGGCGCGCGACAGCACGTCACGGCCGAACTTGTCGGTGCCCAGGAAATGCACCGGCTGGCCGTCCAGCGAGCCGAACAGATGCCGGTCCGCCGGCAGCAGCCCAAACAGCTTGTAGGGCGCGCCATGCACGAAGAAACCGAGCAGCCTAGGATGATCATAGTCGGGGCCGACGACGGGCTGGAAAGTGACCGGATCGAGGTCCGCCGAATCGGCCAGCGCATAGACCCTCGGCCGTGCGGTGAAACCGCCGTCTCTGTCATGGAAGCTTGGCACCTGCGGCGGAGCGAAGCCGACATCCGTGACCTTCGGGTCCATTGGCGCGATGAATTCGGCGAATACGGCCATCACCAGCAGCAGCACGACGAGCCAGAGCCCGGCCATGCCGGTCCAGGAGCGCTTCAGCCGGCGCCAGACAAGCGCCATGTAGCTTTCGTTGCCATGCGCCGGTTTGGCGACGATGGGCCCTTCGGCAGGCAGCGGTGGAGGGGATGGATCGCGCGCCAGCATCTCAACGCTCCCCGAACTGGCGCACGCGCGGATCGAGCAGCACGAGCAGCATGTCGGCGATGATGTTGCCGACGATGAGCGTCGCCGACAGGACCATCATGAAGGTGGCGGTGACATAGACGTCGCCGACAGCCATGGAGCCGACGATCGCCGGGCCGACGGTCGGCAGTGCGAAGATGATCGCCGTCTCGATCTCGCCGGTCAGCATATAGGGCAGCACCACGCCCTGATACATGATGAGCGGATGCAGCGCGTTGGGCACGGCGTGGCGCATGACGACGGCAGCACCCGTCAGCCCCTTGGCCCTTGCCGTCTCGACATATTGCGCGTTCAGCGTATCGAGCAGATTGCCGCGCATGACGCGCATATTGTAGGCGAGGCCGCCGAAAGTGGCGATCGCCACCACCGGCCAGACATGTTTGACGAGGTCGACGAATTTGGCCCACGACCACGGCGCACCACCATATTGCGGCGAGAAGAATGAGCCGATCTCAGACACGTTGAACTGGAAGACCAGGAGATAGACGATGATCAGCGCCATCAGGAAGCGCGGCACCGTCATACCGAGGAAGGAGATGGCCGACAGTGTCGAGTCGATCCAGGTGTATTGCCTTGTCGCCGCCCATATGCCGAATGTGATGCCCAGCACCGAGGCCAGCAGATGGCAGACCAGCGCCAGAAGGAGCGTGCGCGGCAGGCGCTCTCCGACCACATCGGCGACCGGTTTGTTGTAGTACAGGCTGTAGCCGAAATCGCCTCGAGTGACGATGCCGACGATCCAGTTGAGATACTGCACGGGCAGCGGCTTATCGAGGCCATGCTCGATGCGATAGGCCTTTGCCTGCGCGTCGGCCTCGGCAAAGGAAGCTCCACCCTGGTTGATCGCCTGCGAGCGGATGTAGTCGGCATAGTCACCCGGCGGCGCCTGGATGATGGCAAAGGTGGCCAGGCTCAAGATGGCGAGGACCGGGATTGCCGACGCTATGCGCGTGAGCAGGAATCGCAGCATGGACGGTTCGTTTCCTTGTCTCGCCGATCGCGCCCTTGGTTGCGTCCGGAGGTTGGTTTGTCCGGCCGCGCCAGCGGCGCGGCCGGAGGTCTCTCAGTCAGGGAGGTAAACCTAATTCATCAGCCCCTTCTCTCCGGGTTTGCCGGGCAGCTCATCGGGGAACAATTCATATTTCGCCTGCTTGTCTGCGGCGACAAACACCCGTTCGCGGATGATCGAATCCTCGGCCCAGTTGAACATGAAGATCGGCGTGCCCTGCGGAATGTTCGAGAAGCGCTTGTTGACGATCAGCGCGCCGGGATATTCCGTCAGGCCGACATTGTAGACGTGCTCCGTCGAGATCTTCTGGAATTGTTTCATCAAGCTGGCGCGCTGGTCATTGTCCTGCGTGGAGACGAACTTGTTGACGATGTCGACGAGGTCCTTTTCGAACGGCATCACATCGACCTCGCCATTTTCCGGCGCACGATGGTCCCAGCTGGTGCGCGGGCCGACCGGGGCAAGCTGCACGGTGTTCTGCACCACCGAGGTCAGTTCCTGTTCGTTGCGCCGGACCAGCCAATCGAAGCGGCCGGAGTATTGCGAAGCGTCCCGCTGGGTGCCGTTGAGGCCGTTGAGCACGACCCGCAGCCCGAGCTTTTCCATCTGGGCGACGACGCCTTCGGCAAGGCTTTTGTCGGTCGTGTAGTCGTTGTTGACCAGCATCACGATCTCGACATTCTTGCCGCCGGCGGTGCCGGAAGGGAAATTCACGAAGCCGTCGCCGTCCGTATCCTTGAGGCCGGCCTTGGCGAGTTCAGCCTTGGCGCCATCGAGGTCGAAGGGGTAGTAGACCGTCGAATTGCGGTCGTAGAAGCTGGTTCCTGACGACAAGCCGCCGGGATAGATGGCGGTGAACGGCCCCTTGACCAGCGAGTCGCCGAGCGCCTTGCGGTCGAGCGCCATGGTGACGGCCTTGCGGAAATCCTCGTTGCGGTTCAGCTCGCGGATCGCCTGGCCGCGTTCGTCCGGATTGCCCCAGCCATTGGCGGAAAAATTAAAGCGCAGATTGTAGCCGATGAGCCGCGGGCCGAAAGCAAGACGGGCAGGCGCGTTCGCCTCCGCCGCACGCTTCAGCGAGGCGACGAAGTTTTCCGGCTGCTCCAGATTGGAAAAATCAGCCGCGCCGGCCACCGCCTGGACGTCGCGATCGGCCCAGGTCGACAGCTTGTAGTGCAGTTCGTTGAGATAGGGCAGTTGATTGCCCTTTTCGTCGACCTTCCAGTAATAGGGATTGCGGCGCATGACGATGATGTCGTCCGGCCGGTATTCGACCGGGACCCAGCCGCCCATCACCGGCATGTTCATGAATTCCGGCGGGAAGGCATTTTTGAACTGATCATAGGTGTTCTTCGAATATTTCGGATGCTGCGGCTTCAGGATGTGCGCGGGGCCAGGACAGAAGGTGCCGTAGGCCATGGCATACAGGTACTGCTTCGGGAAGGCGTCCTTGAAGGTCCATTCGACGGTGTAGTCGTCGATCTTCTTCAACGTCGTGCCGACGCCGAAGGTTTCCGGCGTGGCGCCGTTCAGCGGCGAGACGTTGGGATCGACGACCTCGTCGTCCCAGTAGAACATGACGTCGTCGGCATTGAACGGCACGCCGTCCGACCACTTCGCGCCTTCGATGAGGTGCATGGTCAGCTTGTGGCCATCGCTCGACCAATCCCAGCTCCTGGCCAGGTTCGGCAGCGGCTCGGTGTCCTTGGCCTCGACCTGGAACAGCGGGGCGGTGCGCGTCAGGCATTCGGAGAGGCCGATGTCGATGCCGCCCCAGCCTTGCGTCTGACCGGCGCCGTAGTTCCAGCCTTCCGGCCGCCCTCCGATGACGTGGCGCATCGTATCGCCATAGACGCCGATGCCGTCTTGCATATTGCCCGTCTTGAAGACCAGCGGCTCCTTCGGCAGCCTGTCTTTCACCGGCGGCAGCTTGCCGGTCTTGACGTATTTCTCGGTGACCCAGTCGGGCTCGTGATATTCGGGAAGCGCCTTGAACTCCAGAATGGAGTCGCGCGCGACATAATTGATCTTGCCTTCGGCGGGAAACGGTGTCGGCGCCGGCGGAACCGTCGGCTCGGAAGCGTATGCACTGAGTGCCGAGACCGAGACGCTCAGCGCCAGTCCGGCAGCAAGGCCGATATTGCGTAAATTCCTCACTGTCTCTCTCCCTCTTGTTGGTCCGGAGCGTTTGCACCCGCTCCGCCTCTCCTCGAATTCAAACGGCTTCGTGGCAGTGGATCCGCCTCCCATGGATCCACCATCACCGCATGAATTTCCAGCCGGCCCGTTTCAGCCGGCCCGTTTCAGCCGGCTTGCTTCAGCGCGGCTTTTTCGGCGCGCAATTCCTCGATCGAGCGAACGCTGCGCCGTGCGGCGCCCGCCCACTCGCGGGTCTTCACCTTGGATGTCGACAGCCGCTCCCTGGCGGCCGGAATCGCATGGGCGTATTGCGGCAGCCAGGCTGCCTGGGCGACGACCATTTCGTCGACCATCTGCCAAACCTCCTCCGGCGTCGAAACCGCGCCGACCAACGGGTCATGCAGCACGGCGAGCTTCAGAAGATCGATGTCGCCTGATATCGCGGCATGCACCGACATGCGCTGGACGTTGATCGAAGCGATGCAGGTGGCGGCGCAAGCCTCCGGCAACGTGATGCCGGCGGCCATGTTGATGCCGAAACGGTCGACGAAGCCCGGCGACTCGATGATGGCATCGTGCGGCAGGTTGGTGATCACCCCATTGTTCTTGACGTTGAAGTGGCCGCGATAGACGCGGTTGGTCTCCAGCGCCTCCAATATGTGGCTGGCATGCTCGTTGGAGCGTTTCTCGCGGTCGATCGGCTTGGACGCCGCTTCGAGGAACTGCGGATATTCCGTCTCGAACCAGTTGCGGGTTTCGGTGGAGTAGCGGAGATAGCCGCCGGTCTCGCCGTGAATCCAGTCGGACATATCGATCCAGCGCGTGATCTCGTCGGGACGTTTGCGGTACCAGGGCAGATATTCGGAAAGATGACCGTTGCTTTCGGTCGAATAGACGCCGAAGCGCTTCAGGACGTCGATGCGCAGCTTCTCCTGCCTGGAATAGACCGGATGCGCCTCGAAAGCGGCCACCAGTTCATCCTTGCCAATGGGGCGGCCGTTGAGGCGCAGGTCGATGAACCAGGTCTGGTGGTTGATGCCGGAACAGACATAGTCGAGCTCCTGCGTGGACTTCGCGCCAAGCACCTCGGCGATCTGCTCGGCGCCGTGCTGGACGCCGTGACAGAGCCCGACAGTGTCGACCTTGCCGTATTCGATCGCCGCCCAGGTGTTCATCGCCATCGGGTTGGCGTAGTTCAGGAATTTGACGTTCGTCTCGGCGACCTCGCGTATATCCTTGCAGAAATCCAGGATCACCGGAATGTTGCGCTGGCCATAGAGAATGCCGCCGGCACAGATCGTATCGCCGACGCACTGGTCGATGCCGTATTTCAAGGGAATGCGGATATCGTCGGCGTAGGCTTCGAGGCCGCCGACCCGCACGCAGCTGATGACGTAGCGAGCGCCTTCGAGCGCCTTGCGGCGGTCGGTGGTCGCCGTCACCCTGGTCGGCAACCTGTTCGCCTCGACGATCCTGTCGAGGATCGCCTTGATCATCTGAAGATTGTGCTCGCTGACGTCGGTCAGCGCGAATTCGATGTCCTTGAATTCGGGCACGCACAGGATGTCGGTGAACAATTTCTTGGTGAAGCCGACGCTGCCGGCACCGATGATAGCGATTTTGAAACTCATCAGCCGCACCTCATTCCATTTCGAATTGCAGGCAAGGAATGACAATGGAGGCTGTAGCCACATGCCGCGACATGTATGCAGGACAAGCCGGAATCCGGCTCGCCAACCTCCCTGTCCGCTCCTTGACTGCGGATCTCTCTCGCTTTTCGATGGGGATTATGCGCTTATTCGCGAGCGCGACCAGAGAAGGATTATGCTTTCAGGGGTAATTTTGTGCTGCATGATTTGATAGAACACGGACAGTCCATGCGCACGATCTCGCTGCCGCGCGGCCGCCAGCGCCTGCACGCCATGCCGACGAGCACGGGCTACGAAGTGCGCGAGGACGAAATCTACGACTGGGACGGCCGCAAGCGCGGTCAGACACCGTTCACCGTGCTCCAGCACACGATCAGCGGGACTGGCCGGCTGCGCTACGAAAACCGCAACTACCGCTTGCAGAAGAACGACACATTGCTGGTGCTGGTGCCGCACAACCACCGCTACTGGCTGGCTGGAGATGAGCGCTGGGAATATTTCTGGATTTCGATGAACGGCGAGGAAGCGCTGCGCATCCACAAGTCGATCCTCAGCGTCTCGGGTCCTGTATTTCGGCTGCAGCCGGCGACAATCGATCATCTTGCCGATTGCAGCCTGCGCCTGATCAAAGGCGCCGCTTCGCCGGGTGCTGCTTCCGCGATAGCCTACGAGGCTGCGATGGCGCTCTATGACGATGTCTTCGGTTCCCATTCCTTCGCCGAAAAACTAAGCGCCATGCAGCCGGTCATCGATCACATCAACGCCAATCTCGACAAGCCGCTGCCGGTGGCGGACCTGGTCCAGATCAGCGGCCTCAGCCGAGCCCATTTCTCACGCTGTTTCGCCGAGAGCGAAGGCCTGCCTCCGGCCGAGTTCGTGCTGCAGCAGCGCCTGCAACGCGCGGCGAAGCTGCTGACCAAAGCGGATTTTTTGCCGGTGAAGGAAGTCGCCATCCTATGCGGCTTCGAGGAAGCGAACTATTTTTCAAAGGTCTTCCGCCGCTGCTACGGCATCACACCGAGCCAGTTCCGCACCACAGGCATGTACGCGAATTTGCGGACTCCGGCCAGGCGCGGCGTCAGGGCGTTCGATGACGAGGCCTGACGCCGCCACGGTTAAACAGGCAGCCAACTAGGCAGCGCGCAGGCTGCCGCCGTCCAGCCATTCGAGATCGGCTTGCGAAAGCGTGATGTCGAGAGCGCGCAGGCTGTCGTCCAGTTCATCCAACGTGCGTGGCCCGATCAGCGGGATGGAGGGGAAGGGCTGAGCGAGCACATAGGCCAGCGCAATATGGATCGGGCTCTTGCCCAGTCTCGCGGCAAGTTCGATCGCCCGGTCGCGGCGGCCGAAATTCCGCTCGGAGTACCAGACCCGCACCAGCTCCTCATTGTCTTGCTTGTCGCGACCCGCCCGATCGGTGAAGAAGCCGCGCCCCTGGCTCGACCAGGCGAAATTCGGCATCTTCCTGGATGTCAGCCAGGCCTTCCACGCATCCGTGGAGGACGTGACGCAGCCAGCCCAGATCGGCTCCAGCATTTCGGCCAGCGAGAAATTGTTGGACAGCGCACCGGGCTTTTGCTTGCCGGTGCGTTCGGCGTAGGCAATTGCCTCATCCATGCGTTCCATCGTCCAGTTCGAACCGCCGAACGGGCCGCGGATGCGGCCGGCCTTGACCTCGCGATCCATCGCATCGACGAATTCGCCGACCGGCACATCCGGATTGTCGCGGTGCATGAAGTAGACATCGACATGATCGGTCTGCAGGCGTTCGAGCGTCTGGTCGAGCTGCTTGCCGATCACATCAGGATAGCACAGCGGCGAGTGCGCGCCCTTGGCGATGACTACCGATTGCGCGCGCACGCCACGGTTTTTCAACCATTCGCCAAGCAGCTTCTCGGTATAGCCGCCGCCATAGACATAGCCGGTATCGAAGAGATTGCCGCCGGCCTCGAAAAAGGCATCGAGCAGGATCGAACCTGAGGAAAACGTACGGAAATCCTCAAAGCCGAGCGCCACCACCGATGCCGGCTTCGACAGGCCAGGAATGGTGCGCTTGGCGACCGCCGTGCCGCCGGACAGCAGCGGCCGGCCGGAGATGGTGTTGGTGCGTTGCTCGGCCTTCTCGATCCCGTATTCGAGGCCGGCTGCCGCCCGCCATTTGTCCAGCACACGCAAGGTGCCGAGGCTTTCCGCCCACGCCATGCCCGGCCAGGCGAATTCTTGGCCGCCGGCGAGGATCGCCTCGCCGGCTGCGTCGACCTCGAAGGAATAGACATGGCGCTTCTCGTCGACGCTGATGGTCTGGCGCGTACCATCGGAGGCGATGACGTCTATCCGGCCGAGACCGACATCGCGGTTGCCGCCGGCGAACCAGAAGTCCGGCACTTCGATGCGGCCCTTAGTGCCCAGGATGCGCAGGACATTGTCCTGGCTGAGCGAGATGCTGCAGGAGACTTCGGCGACAATGCCACCGGGGAAATGCAGCAGCGCGGAGGCCCATTCGTCGACGCCGGACTGGCCCAGATGGGCGGTGCCGACCACCTTGTCTGGCTCGCTGAAGGGCTTTCCGACGGCCGCACCGGCAATCAGCCGGACCATCGAGGCGGGATAGCCGCCGACATCGAGAATACCGCCGCCGGCGAGATCGTTGGCATAGAGCCGGTGCTGCGGCATGAAGCCCGGCATGGCGAAACCGAAGCTCGACTTGATCATCCTGATCTCGCCGATGACGCCGGACCTGATCAGCTCCACCAGCTTCTTGGTCTGCGGGTGCAACCGGTACATGAAGGCTTCGCCGAGGAATGTGCCGGCCTTGCGCGCGGCATGCATCATGGCGTCGGCCTCGAAGGCGGTCAGCGCCAGCGGCTTTTCGCACAGCACATGCTTTCCGGCCTCGGCCGCCTTGATCGCCCATTGCGCATGGCCTGGATGCGGTATCGAAATGTAGACGGCGTCGATGTCGGGGTCGGCGAGCAGCGCGTCGTAGCCGTCGAGGATACGGGCACCGGGAAAACGCTCGGCAAGCCCCGGCTTGGCGGGATTGCGTGCGCCGATGGCGACCAGCTTGCCGGTGCCCGAAGCGGCCACGCCACCGGCAAAGGACTGGGCGATGCTGCCCGGGCCGAGAATGCCCCAGCGAATGGGCGTGGTTGCGGTCATTGTCATTCTCCTTGAAGGCTGGAAAGGGCTGGCGGTCAGCGCAGCCGCAGTCCTTTTTCGTCGAACAGGTAGGATTTGCGGATGGAAACGGTGATCTCGGACGTGTCGGGGACCTTTGCCGCGTCGCGCTGGATCACCACGTCGTCACCGTTGGCCGTTCTGGCATAGAGGAAACTTGTGCCGCCCAGGTGCTCGATCACGTCGATGGCAACCACAAGGTCGGCGTCGCCTTCTCCGGCATTGCCGAAATGTTCGGGCCGCACACCGACAATGACCTTGCTGCCGATTTTTGGGCTGCCTATTTCGGGCGCAGTGCCAGTCAGCGGTAGCGTGATGCGGGTCTTCTCCTGGCCCGCCAGTTCGACCACGACGCCAGGTGCATCGTGCCCGACAACCCGGCCTTTGATGAAATTCATCTTCGGCGAGCCGACAAAGCCGGCAACGAACTGATTGTCGGGGTTGTCGTAGAGATCGAGTGGCCGGCCGATCTGCTCGATATGGCCGGCGCGCATCACGACGATCCTGTCGGCGAGCGTCATCGCCTCGGTCTGGTCGTGGGTGACATAGATCATTGTCGTGCCCAGTTCCTTATGGAGCCGGGAGATCTCGACGCGCATCTGGACGCGCAATTCGGCGTCGAGATTGGAGAGCGGCTCATCGAACAGGAACACCTGCGGTTCGCGCACGATGGCGCGGCCGATGGCGACGCGCTGGCGCTGACCGCCTGAGAGTTTTTTCGGGCGTCTGTCCATCAGTTCGCTGATGCGCAGGATCTCGGACGCCCGCTTCACCCGCCGTTCGGTGTCGGCTTTTGGATTGCCGGTCATGCGCAGGCCGAAAGAGAGGTTCTGTTCGACGCTCATATGCGGATACAGCGCGTAGGACTGGAACACCATGGCGATGCCGCGGTCGGCCGCCTCGACATCATTGACCACCTTGCCGCCGATGGCGATTTCGCCGCCGCTGATGTCCTCGAGCCCGGCGATCATCCTGAGCAGCGTCGATTTTCCGCAGCCGGAGGGGCCGACGAAGACGACGAACTCGCCGTCCTTGATGTCCATGCTGGCGCCATGGACGACCTCGAAGACGCCGAAGCGCTTGACGACATTGGTGAGCGTGACCGTTGCCATGCTGCCCCTTACTTGACCGCGCCGGCGGCAATGCCGGCGATGAAATGGCGCTGCAGCAGCACGAAGACGACCAGCATCGGCACCGTCAGCATTACAGCGCCCGCCATAATGCCGCCCCATGACACCTTGGTGAGGCCGATCAGCGTGCCGAGCGCCACCGGCGCCGTCATCGAACCAGGCTGGCTGTTGATCAAAAGCGGCCACAGATAATTGTTCCAGGAGGCGAGGAACAGGATGATGGCGAGTGCGGCCAGCATCGGCCGCGCCAAAGGCAGCGCGACAAAGAGGAAGATGCGCCACTCCTTCACGCCCTCGACGCGCGCCGCATCGAAGAGGTCGTCCGGCATCATCGAAAAACTCTGCCGCATGAACAGCACGCCGAGCGAATTGAACAGCGGCGGAACGATCAGCGCCACCCAGGTGTTGGCGAGCTTGAAGTCGCGCGCCACCATGATGAACTGCGGGATCAGCACGACCGCATAGGGCAGCGTTATGGTGCCCAGTATGATGGCGACGACCGCGCCCTTGCCGAAGAACTGGTATCGGGCCAGCGCCCAGCCGGCCATCGACGTCAGCAGCACCGACAGGATGGTGTAGGTCACCGCCACCGAGACCGAAATGCCGATGGCGCCGACGAAGTTCGTGTCACGCTGCAGATTGTTGAAATTGTCGATGAAATTGCCGTGCGGCAAAAGCTCGATGCCGGGGCTGAAGATGCCGTTGTCGGGCATGGTCGAGAACACCACCATCATCCACAGCGGAAACAGCCAGATCAGCGCCAGCGGCGTCAGGAACAGATGCAGAGCGATGCTGCGTCCCAGCCTGGCGGAGGAGCGCGAACTCATTTCGGTTCCCTCGTCAGCCACAGCTGCGCCAGCGTGATGGCGATCGCCAGCCCGGCCATGGTGTAGGCGACGGCCGAGGCGTAGCCGAAGTTGAGCGACCGAAAGCCCTGGCGGTAAAGCAGCAGGCCAAGCGTCTCCGTGCCGCCGCCCGGCCCGCCGCGCTCGGTGATCAGGAAGGGCTCGGTGAACAGCTGCATGGTGCCGATGATCGACAGCACGAGACAGAACACGATGACCGGCTTCAGCAGCGGCAGGGTGATGTAGAAGAACTGCTTGAGCTTGCTGACGCGGTCGAGCGTCGCCGCCTCGTAGACGTCTTCGGGAATGGACTGCATGCCGGCGAGCAGGATGATGGCGTTGTAACCGGCCCAGCGCCAGGTCACCGCGATCATGATCAGCGCCATCGCCGGCGTGACGTTGGAGAACCAGTCGATCTTGGGCAGGCCGACGCTGTTCAGGAGCTTGTTGATGATGCCGAAATCGAGGTTGAACATCAGCCGGAACACCGCCGAATAGGCAACCTCGCCGACCACGACCGGGGCGAAGAAGGCGAAGCGGTAGAGGCCACGCGCCTTCAAGAGCGGCGAGTTCAAAAGCACCGCCATGACGAGCGCCAGCGAGATCATCACCGGCACCTGGATGACCAGGATGAGCAGCGTGTTCTTCAGGGCGTTGAAGAAGGCCGGATCGCCGATCAACCGGCCCCAGTTGAAGCTCGGCGCGAACCGCCACGGCACGGTGCGCGTTGCCTGGAAGGAGATCATGAAGGAGCTGATGATCGGCCACACCCAGAAGATCGCGAAGATCAGCAGATAGGGCGTGAGGAAGCGATAGGCCGTGGCGTTACGATTGCGCATCTTGCTCCTCCTTCTACCGCTTGTTGTTTCACGCCGTCGCCTGGGTCTTCCCTTCTCCCCTTGTGGGAGAAGGTGTCGCCGAAGGCGACGGATGAGGGGGTGTTCCAGAGAACGCAAACGTCTCACTCCGCTGGAGCACCCGTCATCCGTCTCGGCGCTATCGCGCCGATCCACCTTCTCCCACAAGGGGAGAAGGAGAAGCGGTGATCAAGATTTGACGGGCAGTCCGGTCGCCGCCGCGATCTGGCTTGCGGCATCGTCGAGCGCCGCCTTGGCGTCAGGATAGCCGCCGGCCAGATACTTGGTCTGCACGGCGCGGACGATGATTTCGGCGTCGCTCTGGAACTGCGTGCCGCGGCTCGGAACAACCTTCGGCAAGGTGCCGAGAATGTCCTTCCATACCGCCTGGCCGCCCCAGTAAGACAGGCCTTGTGCGACATAGGGATCGTCGAGTGCCGAGACCAGGGACGGTACCAGGCCGAACTCCTTCAGCATCGTGATCTGGCCTTCATTGGTTCCGAGCGTGTATTTCAGATAGGCGTAGGCAGCCTCCTTGTTCTTGGAAGCCGAGGTGATGGCCAGCGAGGACCCGCCGAGATTGGCGGCGCGCGGCCCGTCGGCGGTGAGGCTCGGCATCAGATAGACGCCCCATTTGCCGTTTTCGCCGGCAGATTCGGTGCGAATGGTGCCCTCATACCAGCCGCCATAGATCTGGGTGGCGACGGTGCCGGCGGTGTTGTTGGTGATCTTGGTGCCCCAGTCGGCCGACGAGATGATGCCGGCGTCCTTCATCTCCTTGACCTTGGTCATGGCATCGACGCATTTGGGCTGGTTGACCGTGATCGATTGTCCGTCCTCGGAGAAATAGGCGCAGCCCTGTTCGTTGGAGATCATGCGGAAGAATTCCGAGTCGCCGTTGAAATCGGCATTGGTCATCGAGACGCCAGGATTGGCGGACTGGATTTTCTTGCCGGCGGCGACGAAATCGTCCCAGGTCTTGATCGAAGCCGGATCGACGCCGGCCTTTTCGTAGAAATCGCGGCGATAAAAGGCGGCCACCGGGCCGGAATCCCACGGCATCGCGTAGGCCTTGTCGCCCACTTCCAACTCGGTGCGCTTGAAATCGGGGAATTTTTTCTGGTCGTCGGCTGTGTAACCGAGCGTATGCAGGTCGACGAAGCAGTCGGGGAACTGGCTCCAGTAATTCTCGGCCTCGCCGTTCTCGATGGTGACGACATCAGGCAGCCCGACGCCGCCGGCGGCGCAGCCGGCGATCGACTTGTCGTAAGTCGGCTGGTTGCCGAGATCCTGGACCGTGACCTTGACGTCGGGAAATTGCTTGTTGAAGCCGGCAATGGTCGCTTTCAGCGATGAAGCCGCGACATTCCAGCTCCAGATGGTGATTTCGCCGGATTGCGCGAAGGCCGGGGCTGAGCCCAGGGCAAGCGCGAGCGCGGCGCAGGTCATTGTGATGCGCATTGAAATCCTCCCATTTCATTTGCTCTCTCACTGTGAGCGTGGCTAGACTATGCACCGGGCAAGGCCTGTCGCCGTCAAAGGGAATATGAAATTGGCGGAAAGTAAGATGCCTGAACGGCCGTTCTACCAGCCTGGGGCCAGCAGCGTGGAAGGCCTGCCGCTGCTCCTGCAGATGTTTCACACCAATCCGTTGGTGATGCTCAAGCCGCATTGGCACGCCCAGGTCGAGGTTAATTTCATCGTGCGCGGCAGCGTGCATTACCGCATGAACGACCACGAGATTTCGCTTTCGGCCGGCGAGATGTGCCTGTTCTGGGGTGGCCTGCCGCACCAGATGGACGATTTGTCCGACGACGCCATCTATGCCGGAGCGCATCTGCCGCTGGTGCATTTCTTCCGGCTGCACCTGCCCACGGATATAAGGCACCGGCTGATGACGGGCGCAACACTGGTGACATCGGCCACCGACCAGTCCGACAACCATAATTTCGAGCGCTGGAACCGCTACGCCCGGTCCGGCGACCAGGCCAAGGCCGAACATGCCGTCAACGAATTGCTGCTGCGGCTGGAGCGAGTGCGGTTCGAGCCCTATCGGCTGGTATCCGCAACTCCGACCGACCAGGAAACAGGCAGCCCCTTTGACCAGCAATCGTCGCGGAATGTCGGACGCATGTGCGATTTCATCGCCGAAAACTTCCTCTATGACATCGATTGCGTGAACATCGCCGCGGCCGCCGACATCCATCCCAAATACGCCATGAGCCTGTTCAAGAAATCCACCGGCATGACGCTCAATGAGTATGTGAACCTGTTGCGGCTGAGCTATGCGCAGGCGCTTTTGATGCATCAGGACGCCAATGTGCTGCGTGTCGCCATGGATTCGGGTTTCGGCTCGCTCAGCGCCTTCAACAAGTCGTTCCGCAAGCTCGCCGGCATGTCGCCTTCCGATTTTCGCCGCGGCGTGACCGGCGCCAGATAGGCGATGGCGACTTGCGGGCGCCCGGTGCCGCGAGCATTGCTGCGCCTCGACCGCCCCGGCTAAAAGACATGTCACGGCGTTTCAGCCTGCAATAGCGGCACGGACAAGAATGGCGAAGGCCGGATCGTGCCATGCCGTGCGCGATTCCGGCCCACAAGCGGCATGGAAACCCGGGCGCCGCACGGCATCGCTTTTCCTGCCTGAAATCGCCACCTAGGCGCTGGACAGGCCGAATTCCCGTGCTATAACCCACGCGCTTTCAAGGGGCGCCCCACGGCGCCTCGATGAATTCCGGCCTGCGAGTTTTCGTTTGCCGGAACAGGCCCAGATAGCTCAGTTGGTAGAGCAGCGGACTGAAAATCCGCGTGTCGGTGGTTCGAATCCGCCTCTGGGCACCATTTTCCTTTCCCAGAGCTTCTCACAGCATCCCACTAGTCAATTAAACCAATGAGTTAGTCTGTCCTGGCTGCTCATGGTGACCCGCCGCGTGCCGTTGCAACGCATCAGTTTATGGGTAACGATCCGGGTGTTACCCATTACCCCGGAGGTCCGTTACCCATGTCGCTCTCCGACTTAGCCTGCAAGAACGCCAAGTCCAAAGGCAAGCCGTATCGCCTTGCTGATGGCGACGGGCTCTATCTTCTCGTCCAAAAAAACGGCTCCAAGCTCTGGCAATTGCGATACCGCTACCTGGAGAAGGAAAACATCCTCTCCTTTGGAAAATACCCGTTGGTGTCACTTCTCGACGCGAGAGGGAAGCGGGACGATGCCAAGAGATCACTAATCGCCGGCATCAACCCCTCCACCAAACGCAAGGAGGAGAAGATCGCGGCCATCACGGAAGCACGGACTACCTTCGGCCTGATCGCCGAGGAATATGTCACGCGGATGGAGGAACGGGACGCTGCGGCGGCCACCACCACCAAAACCAAGTGGCTACTCAAAGACCTGGCCAGCCCGCTGGCCAAACGTCCCATCAAAGAGATCACTGCGGCGGAAATACTCCAACTTCTCCAGAAGATCGAAAGGAGCGGCCGACGGGAAACAGCGCGACGCTTGCGCGGCGTGATCGGGAGCGTCTTCCGGTTGGCGATTGTCACCCTGCGGGCAGAGACCGACCCAACCCTGCCCCTCCGCGGTGCTCTCCAGCCGCCTAAAGCCAATGGTCGTGCCGCTATCACCGATGAAAAGAAATTCGGTCAGCTCCTGGTGGCAATCGATGAGTACGATGGCTGGCCGACTCTCAAAGCTGCTCTCCAGTTCCTCGCCCTGACCTGCGTCCGTCCCGGCGAGGTGCGGGGGGCGACCCGCGCCGAATTCGACCAAGAGAAGGCTGTCTGGCACATCCCGGCCGAGCGCATGAAGATGCGTGCTCCGCATGATGTGCCACTGTCCAAGCAGTCGCTCCGGATCCTGGGAGAAGTCTGGCCCCTTTCTGAGCGCGGCGGCCTGGTTTTTCCTTCGATCCGCTCGACCAAGCGTCCGCTTTCCGAGAACGCCATGAATGCCGCGCTACGGCGTATGGGCTACCGAAAGGACGAGGTGACCGCCCATGGCTTTCGGGTGACTGCCAGCACCATCCTCAACGCCCGCAAATACGATCCAGACGTAATTGAGGCGGTACTGGCGCACCAAGACAAGAACGCCATTCGGCGGACCTACAACCGCGCGACCTATTGGGAGCAACGCGTGACGCTGATGCACGAGTGGGGAGATTTGCTAGACGCCCTAAAGGCGCACCGTTAGTTCGCATTTCACGGTAGGGCCGCTGTTTTCCGGGTTGGCGCGATCACCGCCGGCATAAGTACTTAAGCTGCTCACTTGGCAGCAACCTAGCGTTCAGCGGGCTAATCGGACTCGTCGGCTCTTTTGCATCCGAATCCTGCCCGGTCCGGCGACCCACAAATCGGGAATGGCCATTGTCCTCCAGAATCGTCATTCCTACGCACTTCAAACTTAGATTACGCGGTCAGGCAACTTACTGCTTTCCGAAGCTCCTTCCGCTTCCAAGGCCAACGCCTGCACGGACTGCGGATATTGGCGTGTCGCCTACAACAGCTGCCGCAACCGGCACTGTCCGAAGTGCCAGGGCGCCGCCGCGCGCACCTGGCTTGCCGAGCGTGAGGCCGACCTGCTGCCGGTCGGCTACTTCCATGTCGTGTTCACGCTGCCGGCCGAGGTCGCCGACATTGCGTTCCAGAACAAGGCGCTGGTCTACGATCTGCTGTTCAAGCGGCGTCGGAGACGATGCTGACCATCGCTGCGGATCCCAAGCACCTCGGCGCACACATCGGCATCACCGCCGTGCTCCACACCTGGGGATCGGCGATGACGCATCATCCGCATGTCCACATGATCGTGCCGGGCGGCGGCATCGCGCCGGACGGAAGTCGCTGGGTCTCGTCGCGACCGGCCTTCCCTTCCGGTGCGCGTGCTTGGGGCGCTGTTCCGCCGGCTCTTCCTCACCCGGCTGATCGCGCTGCACGATGCCGGCCGGCTCGCCTTCTTCGGGTCGATCGCACACCTCACTGATCGCCGAGCATTCCTGCGCCACCTTGCTCCCGTCCGGAAGAAGCGCTGGGTGGTCTACGCCAAGGCGCCGTTCGCAGGACCGGAGGCCGTGCTCGCCTATCTGTCCCGCTACACCCATCGGGTCGCGATCTCGAACAGCCGCCTGATCGCATTCGACAAGAACAGTGTCACCTTCCGTTACAAGGATTATCGCCGCGACGGCGCCGATCGCCAGCAGGTCATGATGCTTGGCCCCGACGAGTTCATCCGCCGCTTCCTGCTCCATGTGTTGCCGCGAGGCTTCCACCGCATCCGGCACTACGGGCTGCTCGCCGGCTCCGCCCGCAAAGCCAGTCTCGCGCTCGCCCGGGAACTGCTGAACGTCGCCGCGCCGCCCGATGACGACACACCAGGCGAACCCGAGGACTTCCGCCCGTCCGGCCACACCCAGACAGTCTCACGCCGAGAGGCAACGAAGTGGACTGTCGGCACCCATGTCGACTCTTCCCAGAGGCGGTCGTGCCATCGCCGACATCAGCCAAACTCCGAAATCCCCATGGACATCGACTGTGGCCCACGGGTTCCTGCATGAGAGGCTTTCGTCCGCCTGACGGTACCCGAAACCCTTCCCAATGTCGGACACGCACGCCGACGTGCCATTTCCCGAAAGCGGACGATTGCGGCCGGCAAACCGGAGGTCTTGGTTGCCCACAGCGGCGTTCAAAGGGGTTTCAGGATGAAACCTGATGACGGCTTGGAGCCTATCCCCGTCCTGGAGACCGATGCATTAGGGGTGCCGAAGTACAATTTAGATGCATGACGTACAAGTACGCATACTGTCGTTAACCCTTCATTCGATTGGAGGTTGACGCAGCCTTTGGCAAAGTTAATAATATGCTAATGTAGTGGTAGCGCAAATTACCTCGTGACCGGCAACAACGGGTTAGGCGCTACTGGGGCAGGGGAAACGCAGCGCGGTTATATGTAGCCGCTGCAGCCATCACCACCGGAGCCACCGCCTGTCTGTAACCGCTCTTATAAGGCGCGCCGTTCACGGGCCGGGTTGTCGCATTGCGCCTGGTTGCATGGCTATTCTCTCCCGTTGGACTGGGTGCCGACTCTTTCGGCATGGGGTAATCAGCCGTCAAGGACGGCAAACAGGCGGACGCTGGGTGCGTCTGTCCGCAGGGGGTAGCAATGGCTTCGACTGTCGGCACGAGCAGCAACGACAATCTGGTTGGCGGCAGCGGAGATGACATGCTCTCCGGGGGTGCTGGAAACGACCGCCTGAATGGCGGATCGGGCGATGATATCCTCAATGGTGGTAGCGGTTTCGATACGGTGCTTGGCGGATCGGGATCGGACATCCTGATCTACAAGGCCTTCGAGAACCAATATTGGCTGGGTAGCACATTCACGAGTTCCACGCTGACAACAACCGGTGCAACGCTCTATTCCGGAACAGACCAGACCACCGATGGAACTGTGCCCACTCAGACGTTGCTCGGCGGAAGTGCTTTTACAGGCTACGACTCTTACGACGGTGGAAACGGCGCGGTGCAGCTCGGCAAAGCTGGGTCCACGCCGGACGCCGACACTTTGCAGATATGGCTCAGTGCGGCCCAACTGAGCGATGCCGCGATCACGGCAGAGATTGCATACTTCAAGAACGTTTGGCTTCCGGCGCATATCAGCGCACAAACTGCCCAGGCCGACAGCTCTGTCTACACCTTCAAGACGCTTGATCTCAAGGTCACTGGTGTTGAGAAAGTTGTGGTTCTCGATGGCGCCGGACATGTTCCTGTAGCGGTCAACATTGTCGATGCTGCCTTAAGTGATAGCGATAACAGCTCGGTCGTGACGTTCACATTCACTGGCCCGGTGACGGGCTTCACTGCGGCCGATGTTACGGCGTCTCACGGCACGCTGACTGATTTTGTGATAATTGATGCTTCGCACTATACGGCGAAGTTCACGGCAGCAGACGGTTTTGATGGCATTGGGTCCGTTTCGATAACGGCCGGCAGTTACACCGATACTGCCGGCAATACCGGTGCTGGTGGTAGCGATACGGTTGCCATCGACACCTCGGCGGACCTGGGTGCGCCGCTGACGCTGTCGATCACCGACACGACGATCAACAATTCGGAGAAGACCGCGGTTGCCTTCACGGTCTCCGGGATCGACGCGGATGTGGCCGGCGCGGATGCGACGGTGACCTTCAGCGACGGCGTCCTGGCACACAATGTGACGGTTCTCGCCTCGGCGGGCACGGTCGATCTGTCGGGCATGAATGACGGGCCGATCAGCTCGGTGCTCCACGTCACCGACGATGCCGGCAACACGGCCTCGGCCAACGGCGCCGCCATCGACCTCGACACCTCGGCGCCATCCGTTGTGATCACGGACGACGAGCCTGGCACCGCCAACATTGCGGGCGGCAACGTTGTCTACACCTTCCAGTTTAGCGAGGCGGTAACCGGCTTTGATGCTAGTGACGTCGCAGTCACAAACGGCACCAAGGGCATGTTCACCGCAATCGATGCCGATACCTACACACTGGCCGTGACGCCGAACGCGGGCTTTACAGGCAATATGACCGTCAATGTAGTGGCGGCTGCCGCCCTTGACGCTGCGGGTAACAGTAGCACGGCAGCGGCGCAATCTGTGCAGGCGGTGGACACCGTCGTCCCGACGGTTGTGATCGGGATCAACGACACCGCACTCACGACCGGCGATGTCGCAACAGTGACCTTTACCTTCAGTGAAGTACCGTCGAACTTCTCTGCTGCAGACGTGAGCTATGACACCACGAGCGCAACCCTGGGCGCAATCACGCCAACGGGCGATCCAAAGGTCTTCACTGCCACTCTAACACCGATCGCGTCGATCAATGATGCTACCAACGTGATCACCGTCGGCACTTCCTGGCAAGACCCAGCGGGTAATGCCCCAGCGGCCACAACCAACTCGGTCAACTATACTGTCAACACCGCCGATGCGCCGCCGACAGTGGTCATAACATCGGACAACAACGGTTCGAAACCTACGGTTACATTTACTTTTAGCGAAGCGGTTACGGGTTTTGGTCTCAGCGACCTCCAGATTGTCGGAGCAACCGTCGATGGACCGATCATTCACGTAGGGATGACCGGTGGCCATGACATTTACACGCTGGCTCTTAAGGGCGCGTCTGGAGGGGGGTCGCACACTATTAGCGTGATAAGTAGCGGCACGGGCTCGTCATTCTGGACAGACTCTACCGGACATGGCGGCATAGGAAGCCCGATATTCAGTTTGCCCGCTGGTGTTGCTGGTGAGCCCATTAACCTCGCGCTGACCGACCCGTCGGACGGCCAGGCCGTCACCGTTATTGTGAAGGGCGTGCCTTCCGGCTGGACCATCGACGGCGCGACGCAGAACGCAGACGGGTCCTGGACTGTGCAGTCCAGCGCCGTCCACGAGCTGACGGCTACCACGCCGGCCGATTTCGCCGGCGCGGCGGTGCTCGACGTTCAAATGACCTGGACTAATGCCGACGGCACGACGGGCAGCATGTCGGTTGCCGACAATGTCGAGGCCTATGCGCCGGGCTCGCCGATCTTCGCCTGGTCGGGCGACGACGTGCTCACCGGCTCCAGCGGCAATGATCTGTTCGTCTTCTCGCAGCCGATCGGCAACGACACCGTGCACAGCTTCGATGCTGCCGCCGATCAGGTCGACCTCGTCGGCTATTCCGGCTTCCAGAGCTTTGCCGACGTCCAGGCGCATACCGCGGACGACGCCAGCGGCAATGCGGTGATCACGCTGGGCGACGGGCAGTCGATCACATTGGAAGGCGTGCATTCCTCCGCGCTCGGCGCCGGCAATTTCGTCTTCGACCAGACGCCGGCGGTCAACAATGCCGGAACCATGACCATCGGCGACGGCGCGCTGCTGCCGCTGAGCGGCACGGTCAACAACAGCGGCGTCATCTCGCTGAACTCGACCAGCGGCGAAACCCTGCTGCAGGTCATCCAGCATGGCGTGACGCTGCAGGGTGGGGGGCAGCTCGAGCTCTCCGACAGTGCGTTCAACGTCATCTCCGGAACCGGTCCGGACGTCACCCTGATCAATATTGACAACACGATCTCGGGCGCCGGCCAGTTGGGCAATGGCATGCTCGGCCTCGACAACAGGGGCACCATCATCGCTTCGGGCACCAATGCGCTCGTCATCGATACCGGCGGCAGTGTCGTCGCCAATTCCGGCACACTGGAGGCGACCGGTTCGGGCGGCCTGATCGTCGCCGGCGGGATCGCGAATTCCGGAATGCTCTCGGCCAATGGCGGCAACATCGTCATCCACGGTGAAGTCACCGGCGACGGCGATGCCACTATCGGCAACCTGTCGAAGCTGGAATTCGGCGCAGCGTCGTCGACGGATGTCACCTTCGCGCAGAACGCGGCCGGCACGCTGGAGCTCGATGACTCCTTTGACTACAGCGGACGGATCGGCGGCATCACCAACGACGACAAGCTGGACCTCAACGACGTCTTGTTCGGCACCGGCACGACGGTTGCCTATCAGGCGAGCCAGGACGGCAGCGGCGGCACGTTGACGGTCTCCGACGGCGCCCACAATGCAACGCTGCATTTGCTCGGCACCTATGATGCAAACGGCTTCAGGCTTGCCGATGACGGCGAAGGCCATACCGTCGTCACCTACAATCCGGAGTTCACGCTGACTGGCGTAGCCGGGGGAACAAGCGAGTTCGCTGCGTGACAGAAAGAGAGCGAGCCCGCAATCATGCGCGGCTAGCCCGGTTTCTCAGCCGGCCTAGCGTTTAGCTTACGAATTAAGGTTTACGGAAGGTTTACGTGCAGATCGGGTGGCCGGTTGAGGGATCGGGAGTAGTATCGGGTCCGGGCATGCATTTTGGACAGGGGGCGGTTCTCCGTTGGGTATTTTGGGTCTCGACAGCAAATCCAAGGTGGTGAGGGAAGCGCTTCGCGCCTGCCGCCGCTATTTCCTGTTTGCGGCGGCGTTCAGCCTAGCGATCAACCTGCTTTATCTCGCATCCCCGCTCTACATGCTGCAGATCTACGACCGGGTGGTCACCAGCGGCAGCGAGACCACGCTGGTGATGCTCACCCTGGTGTTGCTTGCCGCTTTCCTGGCGCTCGCCGGTCTCGACCTCGTACGCGCCGCTATCCTAACGCGCGCCAGCGCGCGGCTCGACCGTTTGCTTTCGGCGAAGATCCTGGCGGCCTCCGTCGAGAGGCCATCGCTAGGCGCCTCGCAAAGCCAGCCGATCCGGGATTTCGACACGTTCCGCCAGGTGATCACCGGCAGCGGCATCCACGCACTGTTCGACCTGCCGTGGTCGCCGATCTATATCGGCATCATCTTCCTTCTTCATCCATGGCTCGGCTTCTTCGCGCTCGGTTCCTCGCTGCTCTTGATCGCCATGGCTGTGCTCAACGAATACATCGTGCGAGTGCCGCTGAAGCAGGCCAACGATCTCGCCACGGCCAATTACAATTTCACCGAAATGAGCCTGAGAAACGCGGAAGTCGTTCGCGCCATGGGCATGATCGACGGCCTCGTCCGCCGCTGGGGACGCGACCGCGGCCTGGCGCTGCAGCAGCAGGGGCAGGCCAGCGACCGGGCCGCACTCATGTCCGGGGTTATCCGCTTCCTGCGCCTCACCATGCAGTCGCTGATTCTGGGCCTTGGTGCCTATCTGGTGATCGAGCGGCAGATCACCGGCGGTTCGATGTTTGCGGCGAGCCTTCTTCTAGGCAGGGGGCTGCAGCCTGTCGAGCAGATCGTCGGCCTTTGGCGCAGCCTGATCCTGGCGCGGGCTGCTCTCGGCAGGACCGAGAAGCTGCTTGACGGCGGCGCGCAAGGGGAACGCTCGTTTAGCCTTCCCAAGCCCACCGGCAAGATCGCCGTCGAACAGCTCAGTTTCGCCATTCCAAGCCTGCAGAAGGTGCTGTTGCGCGATGTCTCGTTCAAGCTCGAGGCCGGCGAGGCCCTGGGCATCGTTGGTCCTTCCGGCGCCGGCAAGTCGACGCTTGCCCGTCACCTCGCCGGAATCATGCAGCCGAGTCGGGGCACGGTCAGGCTGGACGGCGCTGACATGACGCAATGGGGAAGGGAGGCGCTCGGCGACCATATTGGCTACCTCCCACAGGACATCGAGCTCTTTTCCGAAAGCGTGGCTGCCAATATCGGGCGCTTCAAAATCGATGTCGACCGCGAAGTGATCGAGGCGGCCCGGCTCGCCGGCGTGCATGAGATGATCATCCGCTTGCCGCAAGGCTATGAGACGCAGATCGGCGAAGGCGGCGCGGTGCTGTCGGGCGGTTACCGGCAGCGCATCGCGCTTGCCCGAGCTGTCTTCGGAACGCCAAACCTCATCGTTCTCGACGAGCCGAGTTCCAACCTTGACGCCGACGGTGATCGTGCGCTCGCGGAGTGCGCGCTGGAACTCAAGCGTCGTGGAAGCACGGTGATCATCGTGTCGCACAGGCCTTCGACGCTGGCCAATGTCGACAAGATCCTGCTCCTCAGGGACGGCGGGGTCGAGGCCTTCGGCATGAGGAACGAGATCGTGGCGCTGCTCAACCAGCGCGCCGCGCCGATTGCAGTGGCAACCCAATGACTGACATCGCGGCCACCTATCACAGCCTGTCCGGCGCCGAAGACGCGAGCGCCAACCCGGATTCGATCCGGGGCCCGGTCTTGGTCGGGCTGCTTATCATTCTTGTCTTCTTCGGTGTGTTCGGCGGCTGGGCGGCGATAGCACCGCTCAATGGCGCGGTGCTTGCCGACGCGGTGGTGAAAGTCGAGGGTAACCGCAAGAGCGTGCAGCACTTCGATGGTGGCACGGTGAAGGAAATCCGCGTCAAGGACGGCGATATCGTCAAAGCCGGCGATATGCTGGTCATGCTCGACGACACCCGCGCCCGCTCCGAGTTCAACCTCTATTCTCAACAATATGCGCTGCTGCGCGCAACGGATGCTCGTATCCGCGCCGAACTCGACGGCAGCGAGGCGGTCGCCTTCCCCAAGGATATTTCCGCCGAGCACCAAGGCTATCTGCAGGACGCGATGGCCAACCAGATCACCGACCTCGAGAGCCAGCGCGCCTCGATGGCTGGCGCAAAGCAGATCCTACAGAAGCGGATAGCCGAACTGGACGAGCAAATCGACGGCAAACAGGCACGCGTCGAGTCTTTTCGCGCGCAGCTCAAGTCCACGATCGACGAAAAGGCGGGCCTCAACAAATTGCTGAAGGCCGGGCTGACGACGCGCACGCGCATCCTGGAACTCGACCGTTCCGCCTCCGACCTGCAGGGCCTCATTGACCAGGCGCTTGGCGAAATTGCCGGCAACCGCCAGAGCAAGGCCGAGTTGGAAAGCCAGATCGCGCAGCTCACCAACGAACGGCGCGCAAAACTCTCGGCAATGCTGATCGACACGCAATCGAATCTCGCCGACCTGGTACCGAAGATGTTTGCCGCGCAGGCGACCGTGGACCGCGCCGAAGTGCGCGCTCCCTACGACGGCCAGGTGATGGATTTGACCATCTTCTCGACTGGCGCGGTCGTCTCCCCGGGCCAGACCATCCTCGACATCGTGCCGACCAGGAATTCGCTGATCGTCCAAACGCAGGTCCGGGTTGAGGACATATCCAGCCTGCGCGCCGACATGACGGCCGAGGTTCGCTTCACCTCCTACAAGCAGCGCACGACGCCCGTCATCCACGGCCGTGTCACCCACATCTCCGCGGACCGGATCACCGATCCCAAAACTGGCTTTCCTT
Organism: Mesorhizobium sp. M7A.F.Ca.CA.001.04.2.1; assembly: GCF_003998485.1. Classification (NCBI taxonomy): domain Bacteria; kingdom Pseudomonadati; phylum Pseudomonadota; class Alphaproteobacteria; order Hyphomicrobiales; family Phyllobacteriaceae; genus Mesorhizobium; species Mesorhizobium sp. M7A.F.Ca.CA.001.04.2.1. The sequence goes on along the minus strand of NZ_RZQT01000022.1, from coordinate 4,934 downwards.
ACTATGTCGCCGACATTGCCGTAGATCAGCAGGAACTCGCCGCCGCACCGCAGATCCAGCTCTATCCAGGCATGCCGGCCTCCGTGATGATCGTGACCGAGAAACGCACGGCGCTGGACTACATTCTTGGACCACTGACGACGTCTTTGCACACAGCGTTCCGGCAGAAGTAGACAACGCGTCGTCAGACTGCATCCAGGTGGGCTTTGGCTGATGCGAATGTACGCTTTTTGGCCCGAGCATGCTGAAAGCCGATGTTCCGCTTATGATGCGGTGGACGGCTCTCCTCCCGCCCTGCGGTATGATCGTTGGGCCAGAAGCTGGAGGAGATCTATGATGGGCAACGTTACGACGATTGGTCTGGATATTGCGAAGTCAGTGTTTCAAATCCACGGGGTGGATGCGGCGAGTGAGGTTGTCGTTCGCAGGAAGCTGACGCGTGGGCGCGTGATGGCATTCTTCGAGAGCCTGCCACGTTGCCTGGTCGGTATCGAAGCCTGCAGCTCGTCGCATTATTGGGCTCGCGAGCTAATCGCACGTGGTCACGATGTGAGGTTACTGCCGGCACAATATGTGAAGCCTTATCTGAAGCGGCAGAAGAATGATGCCGCAGATGCAGAGGCGATCTGCGAGGCGGTCACTCGGCCGACCATGCGCTTCGTGCCTGTGAAATCACCCGAGCAGCAAAGTGTGATGATGCTACACCGGGTCCGGTTGATGCTCAACCGCCAGCGCACGCAGATATCGAACGCGTTGCGGGCACACCTATCCGAGTTCGGGATCGTAGCGCCGATCGGGCGGAATGGGATTGAGCAACTGCTCGTGGTCGTCAACGACGAGAACGAGACCAGGATACCAGCTGACGCGCGGCTATGCCTTCGCATGCTTGAGGCGCAGCTCAGGGTCGTGAAGAAACAGATCCTCGAAAACGATCGTAGGGTTCGGGCGAATGCGCGTGAGACCGAGCTTGGTCGCAGGTTGATGGAAATCCCAGGCGTCGGCCCGCTGCTGGCAAGTGCATTCGTGGCTACGGTCGCCGATGCGCATGCGTTCAAGTCGGGGCGCTGTCTATCGGCATGGATCGGACTCGTGCCGAAGCAGAACTCGAGCGGGGGGAAGGAGAGGCTCGGCAGTATCTCCAAGGCCGGCAATCGGTACTTGCGGCAGTTGCTCGTGGTGGGTGCGATGGCGGTCATCCGCTATGCCGAGCGCAACGGTACCAGGAGGCCATGGCTCGTGCAGTTGATGGCGCGGCGAACAGCCAAGGTTGCGGCGGTTGCGTTGGCCAACAAGACCGCCCGGATGGTCTGGGCACTGATGACGAACAGTGAGCGCTACAGGGAGCCGGTCATCGCATAGAACAAGATAAGGCGAGCGATCGCTGACGAGGTTGGAAAGGGCGGACAGGAGCTAATGCACAAAGCCGGTTGATACCGCCGGATCAGGAAAACCCACTGGGGCCGTGCACCTCGAGTGCGAGCTTACGATCGGGACCTGAGACGCGCGAATGGCATTATGGCCAGCGGCACATGATAGGCCGCACCTACAGGTCGGATACATGGCCGCACCAACCAGCAAAGGCAAAGCTCAAAGAATCCCTTGCCAACGGAGAGCCGTCCATACAGGGCCCCGTCGAGACCTTCGAGATTCTAGAACCTAAAATCGACTGCCGGAGCAAAGCGGGCGGCGCTACGATATTTGAAGTCTCCGCGCCGCCCGCCGCGCGTGCCAAACACCGCTACGTTCGCTGGCCCTTTTTCTCCTCATGCTGTTCCGCATTGAACGCCTGCTTTCCCCTCACAGCCCATAAGTCGCGCGAATGCTTGCCTTCATCGCTCTGCAGCTTGGCGGCGATCCAGAGCATCGCTCCGTAGATTACGGCGCGATCGTCGTTGGCCAACTCAACAATGCCTGCTTTAACAACGAGCCCGCCAAGCTCGATCAGATGTCGGGTCCGCTTGCGGCGCTCGACCTGCCAGGTGCGCATGTCATTGCGAGCCAGTGCCGCTTGCAGGCAATTGTGAGCTGCCCGGTTGCGCTGAAGCGCCACGAAGATTGCGCTGAGATGGCGGAGCAGTTCGCCGCGACCGGCTATCGAAAAACATCACCCCACGCTTGGCCCATGCCTCACGCTTTGCGGTGTCTGTCGTTTCGGCGATTGCGACCAGCGCGCCAGCCAGCTCGTCGGTGCTGAGTTGATCGGCGCCGGTGGCGATGACCAGTTCGCCAAGCTGCTGCACCTTTCGCGTTTTGAGTTCTCGCGCTTTTTCTTCCAGCGCCTTCAGATCTGCGTCGAAGTCCCGTGGTTTGCGCATGGCTGCCTCCATCGATTGGCGATGCGGCGATGATAGGCGAGCGACCGCCGGAAGGCTTCAGGGTTGCCGAGACAGCCCGGGACGGGCTGGTCCATCCCGAGAATTTTTCGAGGGAGGGCGCGCTTATACGTCGTGCCGACGTGCGCTTTGCCGTGCAAATGATCTGGTCGCGATGGCGATCTATCATCTTCACGTCAAGGTCATTGGCCGCAAGGCAGGGAGCAGCGCTGTGGCGTCGGCCGCCTACCGTTCGGCTTCGCGGCTGCATGACGAGCGGATCGAACGCACGCATGACTTCTCGGCCAAGCGCGGTGTCGTCCATTCCGAGGTGATGTTGCCGGAGGATGCACCGGAGGCCTGGCGCGACCGCGAGAGGCTGTGGAACGATGTCGAGGCGTTCGAGCTGCGCAAGGATGCGCAGCTGGCCCGCGAGGTGGAGTTTGCCCTCCCGCGTGAACTCAGCCAGGCGCAAGGCATCGAACTGGCGCGCGACTTTGTACAAGTCGAGTTTGTCAGCAAGGGCATGGTTGCCGATCTCAATGTGCACTGGGACAGGGCAGAGGATGGCAGCCCCAAGCCGCATGCTCATGTCATGCTGACCATGCGGTCCGTGGACGAAGATGGCTTTGGCGCAAAAGTGCGCGACTGGAATGCTACCCAGATGGTCGAACGCTGGCGCGAGCGATGGGCGGAGCTTGCCAATGAGCGCCTGGCCGAACTCGACATAGACGCCCGCATCGATCATCGCAGTCTGGAAGCACAGGGTATTGTCCTGGAGCCGCAAACCCAGATTGGCGCACCGGCTCAACGCATTCAGGGCGGTGGCACTGACGCCGCCGACATTGAAGCAGATCGCGCCCAGCTGCACCGCGAAATCGCGCGCAACAATGGCGCGCGCATCATCGCGGATCCGTCCGTGGCGCTGGTGGCAATCACGCATCAGCAGTCGACCTTCACCCGAAAGGACATGGCAAAATTCTCGCATCGCCACAGCGACGGGATGGAGCAGTTCAACGCGGTCATGGCAGCCATCGGCAACTCACCCGATCTGGTCGAACTCGGCAAGGACGGACGCGGCGAAGATCGGTTCACCACCCGGCAGATGATCGAGACCGAACAGTGCCTGCATCGCGCGGCGGAACGCATGGCCGGCGAGGAGCGTCACGCGGTGAGTGACGCACAGCGCGAGGCAGCTTTGGCACGGGCAGCACAACGCGGGCTTGTCCTGTCGGACGAGCAGACCGATGCACTGGATCACATCACCGATGGGCGCGGTCTTGGTGTCGTCGTCGGCTTTGCCGGAACGGGGAAGAGCGCCATGCTGGGCGTTGCACGCCAGGCATGGGCGGCAGCGGGCTATGAGGTTAAAGGCGCCGCACTCTCAGGCATTGCGGCCGAGAATCTGGAAGGCGGATCAGGCATCCCGTCTCGCACGATCGCCAGTATGGAACACGGTTGGGGACAGGGTCGCGATCTGCTCACTGCGCGCGACGTGCTCGTGATCGACGAGGCCGGCATGGTCGGCACGCGCCAGTTGGAGCGCGTGCTCTCCCATGCGGCGGACGTTGGGGCGAAGGTCGTCCTTGTTGGTGATCCCCAGCAGTTGCAGGCGATCGAAGCCGGTGCTGCATTCCGCTCGATTCACGAGCGTCATGGCGGCGTCGAAATCGGCCAGGTGCGCCGGCAGCGCGAGGACTGGCAACGCGATGCCACGCGCGATCTGGCGACCGGCAGGATCGGCGCCGCGATCAGTGCATACGACGCGCAAGGCATGGTGCATCAGGCCGCGACGCGCGATGACGCGCGAGCTGAACTCGTCGAGCGCTGGGATCGTGACAGGCAGGCGCATCCAGAGGCAAGCCGGATCATTCTCACACACACAAACGACGAGGTGCGCGCCCTAAACCAGGCAGCGCGCGAGCGCATGCGCATTGCCGGCGATCTCGGCGACGAAGTGCAAGTGACTGTCGAACGCGGCCCAAGAAACTTCGCAGGCGGCGACCGTGTCATGTTCCTGCGCAACGAGCGCGGGCTCGGCGTCAAGAACGGCACGCTTGGTGTGATCGAACAGGTCAGCACACAGAGCATGGCCGTGCGCACCGACGACGGCAGGTCGGTGCGCTTTGACCTGAAAAACTATGCCCTCATTGACCACGGCTATGCCGCGACCATCCACAAGGCTCAGGGCATGACAGTTGACCGCACCCATGTGCTTGCTACGCCAGGCATGGATGCACACGGGAGCTACGTCGCCCTGTCCCGCCATCGAGATGGCATGGATCTGCACTACGGCACCGATGACTTTGCCACACGCGACCGGCTGGTCCGTACGCTGTCACGCGACCGCTCCAAGGACATGGCATCCGACTATGAGCAAGCCGACCCGGCGCAAAGCTATGCCGAGAGGCACGGCATCACCTTCCGACAGCGTGTGGTCCAGATCGTGCGTCGCATCGTTCCGGAGAAGCTGCGCGACAGCATCGGCGGGTTACTCGACGGATTGCGCTCGCCTGGCGACGCCGAGCCCGGCCAGGAACGCGGGCGGCCGGGAAAGGAAGATATTGGAGCGCAGATCGGAGATGCGGGCCCAGCACCTGGAAGAGAGGCATCCGCCAAGGG
>NZ_RZQT01000229.1:0-5042 GCF_003998485.1 Mesorhizobium sp. M7A.F.Ca.CA.001.04.2.1 | reverse complement strand
CGCATTGGTGAGGATCTCGACGCCGCGCAGCATGCGGTCGCGCGCGTCGGTGGAGAATTTTATTTCCTTGGCAGACATGATTTTTATCCAGTTCGTTCGGAGAAAATGAGGTCAGGCAGCTTTCTTGGCGGCCACGGCCTTTTCGGTTGCAGCGCCCTTGTCGATAATGCCAGTCTCGCTCTTGTCGATGACGCCCATGATGTCGGCTTCCTTCATGATCAGAAGGTCCTCGCCGTCGATCTTGACCTCGGTGCCCGACCATTTGCCGAACAGGATGAAGTCGCCGGCCTTGACGTCGAGCAGAACAAGCGCGCCGTTTTCGTCGCGTGCGCCAGGGCCGACAGCGATGACTTCGCCCTCCTGCGGCTTTTCCTTGGCAGTGTCGGGGATGATGATCCCGCCCTTGGATTTGATATCGCCTTCGGCGCGACGAATGACGACGCGGTCGTGGAGTGGCCGAAATTTCATGGGAACTTTCTTTCTGGGGCCGGCACAGGCGGCCACGCCCCCCTCTATAGACGCGTTGGCACTCGATAGATAGGAGTGCCAAAAATTATTCGCGGACCGCATTAAATATTCAAAAGTATTATTTCGGCTGGCCGTTTCGTGATATCCGTAGAATGTCAAATAATTCAAAAGATTGAATTTTGCCGATCGAGTGCCTATTTATCGGACAAGTTCACTTTCACGGTTTCAGGCACAAGGGAGATTTCTTCGATGGCCGAAGGCAATCAGACGATCATGGAAAAAGCTGAAGCCCGCTTTGTCGACAAGCAGAAGAAGACAGCGGAGAAAAACAAGGCGACCGCCGAATATATGTCCGAGGCAAGAGCCAGGGAGATCAAGACGGCAAGGCTGAGAGAGCTTCGGCTGGCCAAGGAAGAGGCCGATCGTGTCGCCGAGGCCCTCAATCCAACGCCGAAGAAGAAGCGGGTGACCAAGAAAGTCACGGAGGCCAAGACATGAGCCTCACCTTCCCCAACCGCAGCCGCAGCTATGACGAAGCGGGCCAGCGCATTCGTTTCGTTGGCCATGACGGCATGTTCCAGATCTCATTTTCCGTCGCTGCCGACGCCATGGCCAAGATGCGGCCGGGCACTGCTGCCGACGAAGCCGGTTATCTCCAGACATTCGACACCGAGAGCAGCGCCATCCGCGAGGTGGCGTCGAAGGCTTACGACCGCACCCACAAGAGCATGTATGTGCTGACGGCGGCCGATTTCGGCTGAAAGGGCGGCGAGTTGGCGCTCACCGCGGTCAGGTCTTGCGCTCGGCCCTTTCGCGGCGTTTGACGTCGCGGACATTCATCTGCACGACCATGTCCTCGGCCTCCCGCGGCCCCATCCCGACCATCACCTTTTGCCGGACAACCGCAGGCTGGCCGGTGAAGACATCGATGATGCTCCAGCTCTGGGGAAGCTCCATGCGCAGCGTGTAGCGGTTGGCCATGCCGGTCAGCCTTGCATCGTGAAAAACACGGCGCCCAGGATCAGCACCGTCCAGGCGACGACCGACAATTTCAGCACCATGCCGCCATGCACCGCCACAAGCTTCCGCAGGTGCGACACACCTGCCGACGAGACCGGTGCCGCCGCCAGGGCGACGGGGGCCTTGAGGCCAAGTTTTCCAAAGACGGGCAGCAGCGACGGTTCACGCACGAAAGGCCTCGAATGTCAGGGAAAAGCGAAGCAAGAACGCTCGGCTCCCTTCCATAGCACTCTTTTCGCGGGTGCCGGCATGCCAAATGCAAGACAGGACTGCTTTAACGGCCGGTCCGCACCGCCTTCGCAACGCACAAATCTATTCGTGCGGACCGCCTGCCCTTGGGGCAGATTGGGACTGTTGTTCGACGCGAAATTTTGGAGGCCTCGCCTCGGGATCGAACCGAGGCTTCAGAGATTTGCCGTCTCCAGCGTAGCCGCTCCGCCACGAGGCCATGGCTGTTGAAGTAGCGGCCAAATATTTACGGAAAGGTTAATCCCGAGGGATTGTTCAGAATTTTCGGCACGATCTTCAGAGCGTCCGCCAGCACATATGGCGGCCAGGCCTGCTGCCCGGCAGCACGACCTCGCTTCCCGCGCACGCTGCGATCTTTCATGCCTCAAGCGGCAGCCCGCCCCGTCTGGACCGAGGGCCTCCAGCACTGCGACTGGCGCTCTTCCCCTGAGCTACGTGCTGCCGGCGCTGCTTTACCCCCGGGTTGCATTCGGAGGAAGAGAGCCGAAGGCCCAACCAGCTTTTTCCCTTGAACGGCGATCCGATCTGGCCTAGCCTCAGCTGAGAAAAGGTTTTCTCAAACAATTTCGATCGGGCCCGGCCACCTGCCGGGCCTCATTCAGGTCGGCAAGAGAAAACCTTTTCCCAACCAAGGACTCTCGGCGCGATGCCATCGGACGATCTGCCTGTTCCGGTCTTTTCCAAGCCAGTCACCTTGCGTGACGTGGCGGCGCAGGCCGGCGTCAGCGTCGCCACCGCATCCAAGGCGCTCAACAGCCAGGGCCGGATGACAGCCGAGACGCGCGAACGCATTCGCGAGACCGCCCGGCGGCTTGGCTTCCGGCCCAACAGCCTGGCGCAAAGCCTGCTCCGGCGCCGCAGCTTCACCGTCGGCCTGCTCACCAACGATACCTATGGCCGCTTCTCGCTGCCGCTGATGTCGGGCATTTCGGACGCGCTGGTCGACAATGGCGTCTCGGTGTTCCTGTGCAATGTCGAGGAGGATCCGCGGCTGGGCCAGATGCATGTCGACGCCATGCTCGACAAGCGCGTTGACGGCATCATCGCCACCGGCAAGCGCATCGATCGCCATCTGCCCGTCGACCTCTCCAATCTGCGCGTCCCGGTGATCTATGCCTTCACGCAGCCCGACCCCGAGGCCGTCGCCTTCGTCTCGGACGATGTTGGCGGCGCCCGGCTGGCCGTCGAGCATTTCTGCCGGCTTGGCCGCAAGCGCATCGCCCACGTCACCGGGCCGGCGAGCTTTGCCGTGGTGCACGCGCGCGTCCAGGCTTACCGCGACGTGCTCGTCGAAAACGGTCTCCCGGTCAGCGAGCCGCTGCTCGGCTCCTGGTCGGAAGCCTGGGGTCACCAGGCGGTTGCGCAACTGTTCGACGGCAAAAGCGAAAGGCCGGACGCGGTCTTCTGCGGCAACGATCAGATCGCGCGCGGCGTCATCGATGCTCTGCGCGAACGCGGCCTCGATGTCCCCAGGGATGTCGGCGTCATCGGTTTCGACAATTGGGAGATCGTGGCCGAGGCGACGCGCCCGCCGCTGACCTCTGTCGACATGAACCTGGTCGCGCTCGGGCGCGAGGCCGGGTTGACCCTGCTTTCGCTGGTCGGCGGCAAGCCCGCCGCGCCCGGCATTCGAAAACTGCCGTGCCGGCTGGTGGTGCGGCAGTCATGCGGCCATCCGCCGGGTGGCTGAAAACGAAGCGCCGCGCAATCGGCGCCAAGCCGCGGACCGCGGCCAACCTTGGAGGAGGAGAACATGAGGAACCTGATTGCCAAACTGGCCCTGGCCGCTGCCGTTCTGGGCGGCGGTCTCGGCACTGCCGCCGCCGAGACGGCCAACATATGGGTGCGCGCCGACGGTTCGAATTTCATGCCGAGGATCGTCGATGCCTACAACAAGGCGCACACCAACCAGGTCAAGCTCGATATCATCCCCAATGCCGAGATCATCCCCAAATACGGTGCCGCGGCCGCCGGCGGCACAGCGCCCGACGCGCTGTCGCTCGACCTGATCTACACGCCCTCCTTCGCCGCAGCCGGCCAATTGGAGGACATCACCGACTGGGCAAAGTCCCTGCCCTATTTTGCCAGCCTGTCGCCGGCGCATGTGAAGACCGGCACCTACAAAGACCACATTTACGGCCTGCCCTTCTCCGCCGACGCCTCGGTGCTGATCTGGAACAAGAAGCTGTTCAAGCAGGCCGGCCTTGATCCCGAAAAAGGCCCGGCCAACTGGGCCGAGATCGCGGCCGATGCCGAGAAGGTCAACGCGCTCGGCGGCAACATCAAGGGCTTCTACTTCTCCGGCAATTGCGGCGGCTGCAACATCTTCACCTTCACGCCCCTGATCTGGGCGTCTGGTGGCGACATCCTGAGCGAAGACGGCTCGAAGGCGACGCTGGACAGCCCGCAGCTGCGCGGCGCCATCGATCTCTACCGCTCGATGGTCAAGAAGGATCTGGTACCGGCAGGCGCACAGACCGACACCGGCGCCAATTTCTTTGCCGCCTTCGCCGCCGGCAATATCGGCATCTCGCCGTCCGGCGCCTTTGCCATCGGCGCGCTCAACACCCAGTATCCCGACATCGATTACGGCGTCACCTTCCTGCCGGGCAAGGACAGCGGCTGGTCGTCCTTTGCGGGCGGCGACAATTTCGTCGTCACCAAGGGCACCACGAAACTGCCCGTGGTGAAGGAGTTCCTCGACTTCGCCTATTCGCTCGAGGGCCAGACCATCCTTGCCAAATACGGAAGCCTGCCGGTGCGCGGCGACATCGCCAAGGACGCGTTGAAGGATCTCGATCCGCGCTACCAGATCGCCGCCGAAGCCATGGCCAAGGGCAAGACGCCCTATTCGGTGGTGTTCAACGACCTGATCAACTCCGCCAACGGCCCGTGGACGCAGATGATCAACGAGGTCTTCTTCGGCGACGATGTCGATGGCGCGATAGCCAATGCGCAGGAAACGATGCAGTCGATCATCGACCAGGCGCCGCAGAAGTAGCGGACGCCTGCCGGCCGCCCGCCTGTCTCCCTGGGCGGGTGGCCGGATACCGCATCGCCAACGGCAGGGCTATCGCGTTGAGAAAAGGCCCCCTCATCCGGCCGCTTCGCGGCCACCTTCTCCCCGCCGGGGAGAAGAGGCTGGCACCATCCCCGGCAACCTCCTCTCCCCTCGGGGAGAGGTCGGATTGCCCCGAATTGCTCTCTTCAATTGGGTTGGCAATCCGGGTGAGGGGTTCTTTGCCAATGTCCCAATAGCATCGAGCGCGCAGCCATGACCGTCATCACCGCAGCAACCCCTGCCC
>NZ_RZQT01000228.1:0-5138 GCF_003998485.1 Mesorhizobium sp. M7A.F.Ca.CA.001.04.2.1 | reverse complement strand
CTGCTTGCCATAGCCGGCGGCCCGCGTAATCGGCTTGGCATGCCAGCGATCCGGCCCGGCGAAGGCCGCCCTGGCCTTGTCGATCGCCGCCAGCGTCACCGTGTCGGTGATGTCGAATCCTTTCGAATTGCGACGCCCGGCTCCAAAAATCTGGGAAGGCCGGGCAATCGCCGGATTGACTGCCGGACCCTGGCTTTCGACCGTCTCGAGCGGATCGCGCGCAATGTCCTCCGGCTCGACATCCTCATCGGTCAGCTGGTGCACGAAGGAGGAGTTGGCGCCGTTCTCCAGCAGCCGGCGCACCAGATAGGCCAGTAGATCGGAATGCGCTCCGACCGGTGCATAGATACGGCAGCGCGTGCCTTCGGACCGTCGCACCGTCTCGTGCAGCGCCTCACCCATGCCGTGCAGGCGCTGGAACTCGAAGGCGTCGCGATTGTCAGCCATCGACAGAATGGCGGCGACGGTATGGGCGTTGTGGGTGGCGAACTGCGGGTAGATGCGGTCGGTCATGCCAAGCAGCTTCTTGGCGCAAGCCATGTAGGAGACGTCGGTGTTGGCCTTGCGGGTGAAGACGGGATAGCCGGTGAGTCCCAACGTCTGCCCCCGCTTGATCTCGGTGTCCCAATAGGCGCCCTTGACCAGCCGAACCATGATGTTGCGGTCGTATTTCTTGGCCAGCGCATAGAGCCAGTCGATGGCGAAGGCCGCGCGTGGCCCATACGCCTGCACCACCACGCCAAACCCGTTCCAGCCGGCGAGCTCTGGCTCGGCCAGCACCCGCTCGATGACGTCGAGCGACAGATCGAGGCGGTCAGCCTCCTCGGCGTCGATGTTGAGACCCATGCGCGAGTGGCGCGCGGCCAGCGCCAGCGACAAGAGCCGCTCAGCCATCACAGGCAGCATCTCGTCCTTCTGCGCCACCTCGTAACGCGGATGCAGTGCCGAAAGCTTGACCGAGATGCCGTGGTTCTGCCTGATATCAGGACCGTTGGAGCCGGAATCGAGCGACGAAATCGCGTCGGCATAGGCCTTGTGATAGCGCAAGGCGTCGGCCTCGGTGCGGGCCGCCTCGCCCAGCATGTCGAAGGAATAGAGATAACCCTTTTGGGTCATCGGCCGGCCGCGCTTGACGGCTTCAGTGATGGTGCGGCCGAGCACGAACTGCTCGCCCATCTCGCGCATGGCGGCGGCCACCGCCTTGCGGATGACCGGCTCGCCCAGCCGCCGCACCATAGAACGCAGCGTGCCCTCGATGCCGCCCTCGCCTTCGTCGAGGACGCGGCCGGTCAGCATCAGCGCCCAGGTCGAGGCGTTGACGAAGATGGAGCTCGAACCGCCCGAATGCGCCGACCAGTCGTGCGGCGCGATCTTGTCGGCGATGAGGTCGTCCATCGTCTCGGTATCGGGCACGCGCAGCAGTGCCTCGGCCAGGCACATCAGCGCCACGCCTTCCTTGGTGGAGAGACCGTAAGCGGAGAGGAAGACTTCCATCAGCCTTGGATCCGACGAACCGCGCACCGCGCGCACCAGATCGGCGGCACGAGCCGAGATCGCCTTGCGGTCTTTCCCGGAGAGCCCCGTCGCCTCGGCAAGCCGCTTCACGGCCTCGTCTTCGTCGGGCAGGTAGTTGGCGCGGATCTGCTGGCGGATGGCATCGAGCGCTGGCATGGCGGTCCCGTGGATCGAGCAAAGGGGATCGGGCCGGCGGTCACCGGACCGAATGGCGCAAGCTAGCACAAGTGCAAAATTTCGGCCGGTCCAAAGAAATCGACACTGTAGGTCATTCGATCTATCCTAGCGGCATATAACTGACATTTGGACTGCAATTTCGATGACAGAAGACCAATTGGACCGCATAGATCGGAATATCCTGGCCGCACTTGCAAGCGATGGCCGGCTTTCCATGTCAGAACTAGCCGCGAAGGTCGGCCTGTCGAAGACGCCGGTGCAGGCGCGGGTGAAGCGGCTTGAGAAGGACGGCTATATCAGAGGCTACCAGGCGATCGTCGACCGCGAGCGCATGGGCGAAGGCCATGTCGCATTCGTCCAGGTGAAATTGTCCGACACCAGATCCGCCGCGCTCGACGCCTTCAACCGGTCCGTACAGGCTGTGCCGGAGATCGAACAGTGCCACATGATGGCATCGAGCTTCGATTATCTGCTGAAAGTCCGCACCAGGGACATCGCCGCCTACCGCCGCGTCCTCGGCGAGCGCATCTCGGCCCTGCCCCATGTCGCCCAGACCTCGACCTTTGTGGCGATGGAGACCGTGAAGGATCGGTAGATCACTCCGAAAGCGTCTTCAAGAACGCCACCAGAGCAGCGCGTTCTCGGTCTGAAAGCTCCAACGGGTGAACCTCTGATACCCCTTCGACGCTGGGCGCGGCCTTCGCATAGTGCGCCACGACCTCGTCGAGCGACGAAAACTGCCCGGCATGCATATAGGGCGGTCGCGTTGCCGCACCGCGCAGAGACGGCGTCTTGTAGGCGCGGATGAGTTGTGGCGCATTCTTGACCATGAAGCGCAGTTCGCCGCAGGCGGCAACGTCGCCGTCCCGATAGGCGCCAAGGCAGTTGAACGGGTCGGCCTCGACTTGGTGCACGGCATCGATGCGGCCGCGATCCGGCGGCAGGCCCGCAACAGGCGGCACGCCGGTGTTGTGAAAGCTGTTGTCGGTGAAGCGCGGGCCGTTGTGACAGGTCACGCAATTGGCCTTGCCGATGAACAGTTTAAGCCCAAGGATTTCTTGTTTGGAAAAGACAGCATCGCCCTTCGGCTCGGCACCGGTGGCGAGGTCCAGCGCAAAGCGGTCGAAGCGCGCTGGCGTGGGCGCGATCGAGCGTTCGAAGGCGGCAATCGCCTTGCCGATATTGACGAAGACACCGTTGATGGCGTCGCGCTGCGCGCTGCTCATGGCATTCCAGGCTGCTTTCTCGGCATCGTTTCCAAGTGGGCTGGCATTCAACGGCATGCCGGAAAAATCGGGCAGCGGCCCAAAAATGCGCTCATAGCGCTCGCCGAAGCGCGCCTTGATGTAATGCGCGTAGGCAGCGCGGTTTCCCGCCTGCTCCAGCGGATTTTCGAGCGGCGTCAACGCTTGCGCCCACAGGCTGTCGCGACGGCCATCCCAGAAGAACCAGGGATCGTGCGCCACGCCGGCCAGCGGCATGGTGCGCCGGTTGGCGTGGCCGACGCCGACCGCCTGCGGCAGGTCGTCCTGGAACTGGCGGTCGATTTTGTGGCAGGTCGAACAGGATACCGACCCGTCACCGCTCATGCCCTGATCGAAGAACAGCGTCGAGCCGAGTGCGGCGGCGGCCGGCACGTCGGCAAAACGATTGGTGGTGTCGGCCTTGAGCGCCGGCAGCGACGACAGCGCCAGCGAAGCGATAGTCTTCTTTTCTGCGTCGGAAAAATCAGGCTTGCCGCAGCCCACGAGGACGACGGCGACCATCAGCGTCAGAAAGCGGAAAAGGCGCTTCATCGATCGCTCACAGCACCACGTTGAACAGTACGGTATCGGAGCCGGCGCCGGATGAGATGGCGAAACGAAGTTGCCACCAGCCGCTCATGGTGAATTTCAGCCCCTCGATGCGGTAACGGCCTTCGCCCAGGTAATCGGTGACCTGCGGGCTGGTCGGCAGGCCGTGATTGTGTTGCGGCATGCCGCCGGAGATGGCGATCGCGGCGCGCTCCACCGAAGCCCCTGTCTTTGTTTTCAGGGTCAGCAGCCAGGATTCCAGTTCGCCCTGCCGCACCACGCCCCGTTCCGGCACGAAACTCGCCACGTACAGCCCGTTGTCGGTTTTCTTCGTCCGCGCGACATCCGGGCCGGCTGGCAGCGACGAACGCGGCGCCGTCAGGAAGACGACCGCGAGAATGCCGACCAGCAAGGCAGCCAGACCAAGACCCGCCAGAAGATAACGCCATATCGATGCCAAACCGGTTCCTCTTCTGCAGACAACGCTCTGCCGAACGGATCGCATCCCGCCAGCCTGTGGGAAAACGCTGTGGCGGAAAAAACCCTGCTTGCCAAGCATGGCGCTGCCGATGGCAAAAAGCTACAGCACCGGGAAGCACTGGAGGATTGTAGATGGCGGGAACCGGCGTCGCCTCGATCGGCGAATGCATGCTCGAACTGTCGGGCCAGACCGGACCGAACTGGCGCATGGGCTTTGCCGGCGACACGTTCAACACGCTGTGGGCGCTGCACGCGCTGAGCACTGAGCGGCCGGCAACCTATGTCTCGGCCTTCGGCGACGATCCGTTCTCGCAAGCCCAGATCGATTTCTTAGGCCAGAACGGCATCGGCATCGGCTCCAGCCCGATCATAGCGGGCGCACGGCCTGGCCTCTATGCCATCACGCTGACCGGGGCCGAGCGTTCCTTCACCTACTGGCGCGGCGACGCCGCCGCGCGGCAGCTCGCCTCAGACCCAGTTGCATTGTCGAAAAACCTGGTAAATCAGGCGCTTGTCTATTTTTCCGGAATCACTTTGGCAATTCTGGATGAGGCCGCGCGCGCCGTATTGCTGGCGGCCGTCGCCAAGGCGCGCTCGGCCGGTTCACTTGTCGCCTTCGATCCCAACTACCGGCCGCGGCTTTGGCGCAATCGCGAGGATGCACAGGCAGCGATCGTCGAAGCCCTTGCCGCCACCGACATCGCATTGCCGACTTTCCCCGACGAGCAGATGCTGTTTGGCGATGCAACACCGCAAGCGACCGCAGAGCGACTCAGGCAACTGGTTAGCGAGGTCGTCGTCAAGAACGGCGAGCAGCCCGCCCTGATTGCCCAAGGAGAAACACTACGCGAAGTCCCGGCGATCCATGTCGTTGCCCCCGCCGATACGACCGGCGCCGGCGATTCGTTCAACGGCGGCTATCTTGCGGCTCGTCTTGCCGGCCACGACCCGCAGGAAGCCGCGCGCCGTGCGCATCGTGTCGCCGCCGCCGTGGTGCAAGTGCGCGGCGCGCTGGCGCCGTTCGAGACGCTGCGGGCGGCTTTCGAAGGCTAGAGCGGTTCACGACTTGATGGAATCGTAGGGGATTCCCGATTTGTGAGTTTTGTGATTCAAGATGCTGGCTGGAGTGGAGGCCAGCATCTGATGACGCGACCTTTTTCCAATGATCTTCGC
>NZ_RZQT01000227.1:0-5260 GCF_003998485.1 Mesorhizobium sp. M7A.F.Ca.CA.001.04.2.1 | reverse complement strand
GATCAGCCGGAACCAACTGATCCAGCGTTACCATCTCGAGCGCGGTCTGTTCAGGGGCGGGTCGCTTCAACATGACCCAGTGAATCAAAAACCCCCGGCAAATGCCAGGGGTTTGTCAGCAGCCTGAAGGCCGCCCGGAGGCGGCCTTTTCGATTGTCTGAAGCTGCGAAATGCTTAGCGCTTGGAAAACTGGAAGCTACGACGGGCCTTGGCCTTGCCGTACTTCTTGCGCTCGACGACGCGGCTGTCGCGGGTCAGGAAGCCGCCCTTCTTGAGCACGGCGCGCAGCGTCGGCTCGTAGTAGGTCAGCGCCTTGGAGATGCCGTGACGCACGGCGCCAGCCTGGCCGGAGAGACCGCCGCCGACGACTGTCGCGACGATGTCGTACTGGCCGGCGCGGTTGGAGGCGATGATCGGCTGGTTGAGGATCATCTGCAGGACCGGACGCGCGAAATAGGTCGCGAATTCCTTGTCGTTGACGATGATCTTGCCGGAACCCGGCTTCACCCAGACGCGCGCAATGGCGTTCTTGCGCTTGCCGGTGGCATAGGCGCGGCCCGACTTGTCGAGCTTCTGGACGTGGACGGGGGCCGCCGGCTGGGTATTGGTGTTGCCGGTGGCGGCGCCCAGTTCTGCGAGCGAGGAAAGCTCAGCCATCTTATGCGACCTTCTTGTTCTTGGCGTTCAGCTTGGCCACGTCGAGCACGACGGGCTGCTGGGCGACATGCGGATGCTCGGCACCTGCATAGACGCGCAGGTTCTTCATCTGGCGACGGCCGAGCGGGCCACGCGGGACCATGCGCTCAACGGCCTTCTCGACGACACGCTCGGGGAAACGACCCTCGAGCAGCTGGCGCGCGGTGCGCTCCTTGATGCCGCCTGGGTGGCCGGTGTGCCAGTAATAGACCTTGTCGGTGAATTTCTTGCCGGTGAACACCACCTTGTCAGCATTGATGACGATGACGTTGTCGCCGTCGTCGACGTGCGGGGTGAAGGTCGGCTTGTGCTTGCCGCGGAGATGATTGGCGATGACAGTGGCCAGACGACCGACGACGAGACCTTCGGCGTCGATCAGGATCCACTTCTTCACCACATCCGCAGGCTTCTGCGAAAAGGTTGTCATGTTTTCTGCTCTCGGTTCTGACCTTCATAAGAGAAGGCGTTTCTTGTTGCTTGGATTGGCGAAAGGCGCTTGCCCGCCGCCAATAACAAAACGGCGGCCTTTGCGGGCCGCTGCTTCGTGGAGGCTTATAGGCGAGGGTGGTGACCGCGTCAAGGCGAACGAAAAGGTAGATATCAGGTAAAATGTAGCAAAAACAATAACTTGAACAAAAGGTATTATTTTACCACATCACCATTCCGCTTCGGCGGGATCGAATAGGTGCCGGTGGCATGCGCCACCGTGTGTCCGTCTGGGCCGGCAACGATGTCGATGTCGAACACCATCAGGCTCTTTCCCAGCTTCAGGATGCGGCAATGGCCGTCGATCGGTCCTGCCTCGGCCTTGCGCACGAAATTGATGTCGAGGTTGACGGTGACCGAAAGCGCATCCGGCCCGGCATGGCTGAGCACGCAGACGTAGCCGCCAATGTCGGCCAGCGTGAACAGCGAGGGGCCGGACACCGTGCCGCCGGGACGCAAATGCCGTTCGCCGGCGTTGAGCCGCACGGTGCAGCCGCCCGGGAACACGTCGATCGCCTCGAAATATTTGAATTGCTCATTGAGCTGCGGATAGACGGTTTCCATCAGTGCATTAACTTGGCCGGCGGTCAGCACCGGTTTGACGTTGGTCTGGGCGGGCATGTCTTGGTCTCTCGCTTTGCGCCAGGCCTGTATGAGCGTAGCGCGGCATTTCTGGCAACCTTCGTCCCTTGGCGCAAGCGATCGGTGTTGGACGAAACCCGATCCGGTATTAGATATTCCGACAGCCCCTAGCGGAATCGCGGAGACCTATCCATGGCCGAAATCCTAGCCATCAAGCCTGCTGCCGTTGAGGGTCCGGTTGTCGCACAACTGGACAAGGGCGTGCTGCGCCTGACGCTTGCCAATCCGCCCGCCAACGCCCTGTCGCTGGCGGTGATGGCGGCGCTGACGGTGGAGCTCGAACGCGCCAGCGCCGACAAGGCCGTTCGCGTCATCGTTCTGTCGGCGGCCGGCAAGGTGTTTTGCGCCGGCCATGACCTCAAGGAAATGACCGCGCGGCGCGCCGATGCCGACCGCGGCAAGGCCTTCTTTGCAGAAACATTTGCGGCTTGCGCCGCGCTGATGCAGGCGATCGTGCGCCACCCGCTTCCTGTGATTGCCGAAGTCGACGGCCTGGCGACGGCCGCTGGCCTGCAACTGGTCGCCACCTGCGACCTGGCGATTGCCTCGCATGAGGCGACCTTCTGCACGCCGGGCGTCAACATCGGCCTGTTCTGCTCGACACCGATGGTGGCGTTGTCGCGCAACGTCTCGCGCAAGCAGGCCATGGAGATGCTGTTGACCGGCGAGACCATCGATGCGGCGACCGCCAAGGAATTCGGCCTGGTCAACCGTGTCGTGCCACGCGAATACCTGAATCAGATCGTCACCAAATACGCGCAAACCATTGCTTCCAAATCATCTTTGGTGGTCAAGACGGGCAAGGAGGCGTTTTACGCGCAGGCCGAAATGGGGCTGGCGGATGCTTACACCTATACCGGCCGGATCATGGTCGAAAACATGCTCGCGCGCGACGCCGAGGAAGGCATCGGCGCCTTCATCGGCAAGCGCAAGCCGGAATGGACGGACGAATAGGAGCAGCACCATGGAGCCGCGAATCTCTATCATTACCATCGCCACCGATGATCTGGACCGCGCGGTGCGCTTCTACGAGGCTATGGGCTTGAAGCGGCATGCCGGTATCACCGACGGTGTCGCCTTCTTCCAGATGGGCGGCGTCATTCTTGGTCTGTTCCCACGTGCCAGCGCCGAAGAGGATTCCGGCGTCGCCTTCGCCGGGGCACCATCAGCCGTCTATCTCGCCTACAACACCCGTTCCGACGCCGAAGTCGACGACGTGCTCGCCATGGCGCAAAAAGCGGGCGGCCGCATCGTCAAGCCGGCCGGGCGCGCCTTCTGGGGTGGGTGGTACGGCTACTTCGCCGACGCGGACGGACATGTCTGGGAAGTGGCGCACAATCCGGCCTTTCCGATCGCCGAAGACGGCACGATTTCGCTGCCTGATTGATGGCCCATCGCAGGCAACTGACGCGGCTCAAGGCTCCCTATCTCAAGCGCATCCTGCTTGATCCCGCGCGGGTTGAGGATTGGGAAAAATACCCTTGGAACCTGCCGCTGTTTCGCGGCCACGAGTTCGAGCTCGAATTCACCACGCCGATCACCATCATCGTCGGCGAGAACGGCACCGGCAAATCGACGCTGCTCGAGGCGATCGGTGCACTGGCCGGCTACGACGAAGCCGGCGGCGGCAAGGGCTATCGACCGGTCGACCATTCCGGCGCCGTCGACAAGAGTGGTGCCGCGCTGGCAAACACATTTCGGGGCCACTGGCTGCCGAAGGTCACAGCGGGCTGGTTCTTTCGCGCCGAATCCTTCTACTCCGTGGCCCGTTATCTCGATCAGGCGGCGCTGGAAGACCCGTTCAGGCCACCGCCGCCGGACTTCTTGTCCTGGTCGCATGGCGAGGGCTTTATCCGCTTTTTCGAGGAGCGTTGCCGCAGGCAAGGCATCTACATCCTCGACGAACCCGAGAGCGCGCTCTCCCCGTCGCGTCAGATCGAACTGCTCAAGATGCTAAGGCGCATGGACCAGTCGGGCACCGCGCAGGTGATCATGGCGACGCATTCGCCGCTGCTGATGGCTTGCCCTGGCGCGCGGCTGTTCCGCATCAGCCGGTTCGGACTTGATGCCATGGATTTCAGCGATACCGATCATTTTCGCATGATGCGCGACTTCTGTACCGATCCGCAGGCGTTTATGGAGGAAGCGCTGCGGGAGGATGACGCGTGAGCGCCGGCGACGATGATCTCAACTGGCGCGTCGAGCAGGCGTGCCGCGAAGGCTGGCCGGCGGCGACCGAGACGTTGGTTGATGGCTGGCTTCTGCGGCGATCGGGCGGACGGATCCGGCGTACCAATTCGGCCAATCCCTTGCGCGGCGAGCGTGGCGCGCCTGATGCAGTCATCGACGCCGCCGAGTCCTTCTACATCGGCCACGGCCAGACGCCCTTGTTTCGGGTTCCCGGCATCGCCGGCGAGCTCGAAGCCGCTCTCGACCATCGCGGCTACCAGCCGGAAGGCGGCACGATCCATCTCCATGCCGGGATCGGCGACCTGGCTGAATTTCGCGATGAGCAGGTCACCGTTTTGAAGGTGCCGGGCGAGGACTGGCTCGCGGCGCGGTTCCGCATGGGAGCCTTTGACGACGCCGAGCGCCGCATCTTTCGCGAGATGACCGGGCTGATCGTCGGCGACCGGGCGTTTGTGTCCTATGAACGCGACAGCCAAATTGCCGCCCTGGCCTATGGTGTCATCCGCAATGGCCTGCTTGTGGTGGAATCGGTTGAAACCGATGGCCGTTTCAGGCAGCAAGGCCTGGGCCGCAAGACCGTCGGCGGCCTCATCGGCTGGGCGCGGCGGGCAGGGGCTCACGCCGCATGCTTGCAGGTGGTGGCCGACAACACACCGGCCCGCGCTCTCTATGCCTCGCTTGGGTTCAGCCGTGAACTTTACCGATACCACTACCGCAGGAAGCCGCATGAACCACGATAGCTACGACAACACTTACATTGCCGGCATCCTCAATTCGGTGAAGACCATCGCCATGGTCGGCGCGTCCGCCAATGATGTGCGGCCAAGCTATTTCGTGCTGAAATATCTGCTGGCCAAGGGATTTTCGGTGTTTCCGATCAATCCTGGCCAGGCCGGCAAGGAGATCCTCGGCCGGATGACCTATGCGAGGCTCGCCGATATTCCGGAGCCGATCGACATGGTCGACATCTTTCGCGCGCCGGCGGCGGTGCCCGGCATCGTCGACGAGGCGTTGCGGCTCGATCCCTTGCCGAAAGTGATCTGGATGCAGCTTGGCGTGCGCCATGACGAAGCAGCCGCGCGCGCCGAGGCCGCCGGCATCAAGGTGGTGATGAACCGCTGCCCCAAGATCGAATATGGCAAGCTGTCCGGCGAGATCGGTTGGACCGGCGTCAATTCCGGCGTGCTGTCGTCGAAGAAGCCGCTGATGCGGTCGGGATTCCAGAGTTTTGGCGTGCGGCAGAAGT
>NZ_RZQT01000226.1:0-5288 GCF_003998485.1 Mesorhizobium sp. M7A.F.Ca.CA.001.04.2.1 | reverse complement strand
CCCAAGTCGGCCCGCACATGAGGCCCAACGCCTCCTGTCAAAATCCCCTGACACAAACAGTCCAAGACACTTCAATCACATAACAAAAAAACCCCGCCGAAAATCGACGGGGTTTGTCAGCAGTCTGACGGGGCCCCGACGGGCCCCGTTTTCGTTTTGTCGACACATCCTGCGCCGGTGATGCTCGATGGAGGCCGGCGGCTATCCAACCGACGCCAGCGCCATCGAAACCCCGTCAATCATCTTGAACCGCAGATGAACGCCGCCATCAGAGCCGGTTCAGTTGCATCAGGGCATTCTCCGGCGTGTTGAAGGAGACCGACCCAATGCTTGCTCGCCGCTTCACCATCGTCTGCCTGCTGGTGAGCCTGTTTGGAATGTTCTTCGCCATCCTCGTCGCTGAAGCGGGCCGTCCGGCCCGCGCCTGGGACGAAGCCAGTTCCAGAACCTGCCGCCTCGCCTGCCCCACCCATCTTCGCAACTGAACAAAGAAACCAAGACCTCGAAAAGAAAAGCTGAACGCCATGAACCGCATCGCCGCCAACGCTCTCAAGACCCTTCGGCTTCTGCCGCGGGCGGCGCTTATCCTGACGGTTCTGGCCGCTCCGGTCCTGGCCGTGCCGATGATGCGCGCTGACGCCGGCTCGACGATCGACGCACCGGCCCTGAAGAAGTCCGGCGTCGGCTTTGTGCTTCTGGTCAGCCTGCAGCGCGGTTGAAGAAAAACGGCGCTTTGACCGCCTTCGGTCGCGACACCCCTCCCAAGTGCCGATCCAAGTCTCTATATTGAGCCATGGAAAAGCGAATCTACCCACAAGCCATCGAATCTGTCGTCATGCCGGAGCCTTTTGGCCGGCAAAGCTTTGATAGCGCCGAAAAGGCCGTCAAGGCACTGCAGGCGCTTTACGATCGCAACACCAGGTTCCTGCGCGACTCCTTCGCAGAATTGGCGGCAGCAGGCGGTGATAATGGCAAGCGCTACCGGGCCTTCTATCCGGAGATCGGCGTCACCACCAACTCATTCACCCAGATCGACTCGCGCCAGGCCTATGGGCATATGCCGACGCCTGGGCATTTTTCCACCACCATCACCCAGCCGGGCCTGTTCGAAAGCTACCTCGTCGAGCAGTTGCGCCTGATCATGCGCAATCATGGGGTTGCGGTCACGGTGTCGGAATCGACCACACCCATCCCGCTGCATTTCGCCTTCCTTGAAGGCACCCATGTCGACGGCGCGGCGGCAGAGCGTATCAAGCGGCCGATCCGCGACCTGTTCGACGTGCCCGATCTCGACGGCACCGACGACCAGATCGCCAACGGCACCTTCGAAGTCGCCTTCGGCGAGCCGAGGCCTCTGGCGCCCTTCACGGCGCAGCGCATCGACTATTCGCTGCACCGGCTGTCGCACTATACGGCAACCACGCCGCAGCATTTCCAGAACTTCGTGCTGTTCACCAACTATCAGTTCTACATCGACGAATTCGTCGCCCGCGCCCGCGACCTGATGGCCAATGGCGGCGGCGGATACACGGAGTTCGTCGAGCCGGGAAATGTCATCACCAAGGGCGGGCAGAGCGCGCCCAGCGAAGGCGTTGCACCGCCGCGCCTGCCGCAGATGCCGGCCTATCACCTGAAGAAATCGGGACATGGCGGCATCACCATGGTCAATATCGGCGTCGGGCCTTCCAACGCCAAGACCATCACCGACCATATTGCGGTGCTGAGGCCGCATGCCTGGGTGATGCTCGGTCACTGCGCCGGCCTGCGCAACACCCAGGCGCTGGGCGACTATGTGCTGGCGCATGCCTATGTGCGCGAGGACCACGTGCTGGACGACGATCTTCCGGTCTGGGTGCCGATCCCGCCGCTGGCCGAGATCCAGGTGGCGTTGCAGGAAGCCGTCGCCGAAGTCACCGGCCTTTCGGGCTACGACCTGAAGCGCATCATGCGCACCGGCACCGTCGCCACCATCGACAATCGCAACTGGGAACTGCGCGACCAGCGTGGGCCGGTACAGCGTCTGTCGCAATCTCGCGCCATCGCACTCGACATGGAATCGGCGACCATCGCCGCCAATGGCTTCCGCTTCCGTGTTCCCTACGGCACGCTGCTGTGCGTTTCGGACAAACCGCTGCATGGCGAGTTGAAGCTGCCCGGCATGGCGACCGAATTCTACAAGCGCCAGGTGGCGCAGCACCTGACCATCGGCATCAGGGCTATGGAGAAGCTCGCGGAAATGCCGATGGAGCGGCTGCATTCGCGCAAGCTCAGAAGTTTTTCGGAAACGGCGTTCCAGTAGGCCGGTTCCACGCATCGCATGGGCGTTTCGCCATCTTGATTGAGCCGCATTTCTGCCGATAAGCAGGCGGCATGGAGAAAGCGGGCTTCGGGACATTGCTGATTTCGGTTGCATTCCTGGCAATGCTGGCCTGTTCGATCGCGCTGGTGGCCGGGTTTTTCGGAACGCTGCATCCCGCCTTCGATTCCTTCTCGCATTTCCGCGTCCACCTTGCCGTGCTGATGGCGCTTTGCGCGTTGCCGCTGCTGGCCACGACATTTCGACTGCAAGCGGCCGTGGCACTGCTTTTTGCCGTGGCGGCCTTCGCCACCACTTCCGGCTCGCTGTCCTTCTCCCGCCTGTGGCCGGTTCAGGCCGCCTATGAAGCCAAGAACGAAGACCGCGCGATCTACAAGCTGCTGCAGATGAACCTGCGCTACGACAATCCAACGCCGAAGAAGGTGCTGTCGCTGATCGGCCGGACCAATCCCGACGTGATCACCCTCGACGAGGTGTCGGCGATGTGGGCGACCGAGCTTGGCTATATCAGCAGCGCATATCCATACCGGATCCTCTGTCCTTACCCTAACAAGATATTCGGCGTCGCGCTGCTCTCGCGGCGGCCCTTTGCCGCCGGCACCGAGCCGCGTTGCGAAAGGCGTGGTGCCATGGCGACAGCGACCGTCGACTTCGGCGGCATCGACGTCGATGTCGCCGCGATCCATCTCAGCTGGCCCTGGCCACGCGAGCAGTACTGGCAGATCGGCGAGTTGACGGAGCCGCTTTCCGCGCTCGGCGAGACGGCCATCATGGCGGGCGACTGCAATGCCGCCCCATGGAGTGCCGCCGTGCGGCGGGTCGCGGCGCTTGGCGGGCTGACCGTCATGCCTTCCGCCGGCCCGACCTGGATCCACATCAGGCTGCCGGATTTCCTGCGGCGCTTCGCCGGCCTGCCGATCGACCAGGTTTTCAGCAAGGGCGGCGTGACGATCCATTCGGCGACACGGCTGGAAGACACCGGCTCGGATCACCTTCCGGTCATGGTGGAGTTCTCGCTCAGGCTGAATCAGCAAAAGCCGCTCGATGAACATGAAACCGCGACCGCGGCCATTGTCCAGACCGGCAAGACGCCAGGCTGAAGGATCAGGGCCTGACCAAAGCGATGACGAGATGCTGGACATGGCCGCCGTCGCGATGCTCGCGCGCATCGAAAGCGAGCTGCTTGGCCTCATATGCGGCATTGGTGGCCTTGATGCGTCGCTGTGCCTCGCGACGTGTCTTGTAGCAGGACCGGTCGTCGGCAATCCTGAGGCCGGAGATGGATCTTTCCGTGGCCCGCATCATCTCCCTGGCGATGCGGCCATGGGTTTCCTCATGGGCGCGGACGCCGGCGAAGAACCGCGTCCAGCGCTTCCGGAGCGTCGGGGTGGTGGCCGAGGCGACACGCGGAAACGTGTAGAAGAGATTGAGCGTGCCGTTGGCACGCCGCAAGCGGCAGACGCCATTGTCCTGGCTGGTGTCGAGGTCCCAATCCACAGCGTAGCCGGTCAGCGCGATGGCATGCGTCATGAAGCCGTGCTTCGGCCCCTTGCGGTCCATAGCCTGGACTAGTGCCAGCCCCGTGTTCCCGGTGATGTCGTAGGTCCGCGTCTTGACCACCACCCTGGTGCCGGCCGGGGCCGCCGAAGCCAAACCGAACAGCGCACCGATCGCCACAAGGCATGCCAGAACCGCCAGGCGCATTGGCCATCTCCTTATCGTCAAGGAATGGAACCATAAGCGCGCGGCAGTTTCAACAGTTCTAATGTTCCACATGCCATCGTCGGGACCTTTGCACGCCGCGGCCGGCGCGGGCCTACATGCCCTGATAGACCGGGCCTTCTCCGCCTTGCGGCGGCACCCAGTTGATGTTCTGGTTCGGGTCCTTGATGTCGCATGTCTTGCAGTGGACGCAGTTCTGCGCGTTGATGACGAAGCGCACATCCTTGGCCGTGGGATCGGCGGCGGCGTTGCCGTCTTTGTCGACCCACTCGTAAACCCCGGCCGGACAATAGCGCGTCGAGGGGCCCGCAAAGACATCGTGCTCGGAACGCTTCTGCAGCTCCATGTCTCCGACAAGCAGGTGGACCGGCTCGTTTTCCTCGTGATTGGTGTTGGACAGGAACACCGAGGACAGCCTGTCGAAAGTCAGCACGCCATCGGGCTTCGGATAGGCGATCTTCTTGTGCCGGGCGGCAGGCTCGAGCGTTGCGTAGTCGGCCTTGCCATGCTTCAGCGTGCCGAAGGGCGAGACACCGAACAGCGTGTTCAGCCACATATCGAGGCCGCCAAGGCCGACACCGACGATGGTGCCGAAGCGCGACCACAGCGGCTTGACGTTGCGCACCTTCTTCAGATCCTTGCCGATGTCGGTCGCGCGCCAGGCTTCCTCGTAGGACGCGAGTTCGTCGTTGGCGCGCCCGGCGCCGATCGCCTCGGCGACATGCTCGGCCGCCAGCATGCCGGACAGCACCGCATTGTGCGAACCCTTGATGCGCGGCACGTTGACGAAGCCCGCGGCACAGCCCATCAGCGCACCGCCGGGGAAGGACAATTTCGGCACCGACTGCCAGCCGCCCTCGGTGATGGCGCGCGCGCCATAGCCCAGCCGCTTGCCGCCTTCGAACGTAGCCGCGATCGCCGGATGGGTCTTGAAGCGCTGGAATTCCTCGAACGGCGACAGCCAGGGATTCTTGTAATTGAGATGGAGGACGAAGCCGACCGCCACCTGATTGTCCTCGAGATGGTAGAGGAACGAGCCGCCGCCGGTCTTCAAGTCAAGCGGCCAGCCGAAGGAATGCTGGACCAGCCCCGGCCGGTGGTTCTCCGGCTTGACCTGCCAGAGTTCCTTCAGGCCGATGCCGTATTTGCCCGGTTCGCGGCCATCGGAAAGCTTGTATCTGGCGATCAGTTGCTTGGCGAGCGAGCCGCGAGCGCCCTCCCCGATCAGCACATATTTGCCCATCAGCGC
>NZ_RZQT01000225.1:0-5397 GCF_003998485.1 Mesorhizobium sp. M7A.F.Ca.CA.001.04.2.1 | reverse complement strand
GATGTCGACAATGGCATTGCCGACATCATCGCCCAGTGCGACGAGGAATTCCTCGAGACCAACGGCATCATCAAGGGCGCGATGAACCTCATCGACACACAACGCGCCGAACTGCTCTACAGCCGCATGGGCCCGGCGATCGAGGCGTCCGGCAACACGGCGGCCGGTGTCGCCAGCTTCGGCGGCCGCGCCGCCTTCTTCGGCAAGGTTTCCAACGATGCGCTGGGCGAAATCTACGCGCACGACATCCATGCACAGGGCGTCGCCTTCGACACCACGCCGCTCAAGGGCGAGCCGCCGACGGCGCGGTCGATGATCTTCGTCACCCCTGACGGCGAGCGTTCGATGAACACCTATCTCGGCGCCTGCGTCGAGCTTGGGCCGGAGGATGTCGAGGCCGATAAGGCGTCTGGCGCCAAGGTCACCTATTTCGAAGGCTATCTGTGGGACCCGCCGCGCGCCAAGGAAGCGATCCGCCAGACGGCGAAGCTGGCGCACGCAGCAGGCCGCGAAGTGTCGATGACGCTGTCGGATTCGTTCTGCGTCGACCGCTACCGCGACGAATTCCTCGAGCTGATGCGTTCGGGCACGGTCGACATCGTCTTTGCCAACAGCCACGAGATCAAATCGCTCTACCAGACATCCTCGTTCGACGAGGCGCTGGCGCAGATCCGCAAGGATTGCCGGATCGCCGCCGTGACCCGCTCGGAAAAAGGCTCCGTGATCGTGCGCGGCGACGAGACGGTGGTGATCAAGGCGACCGCCATCAAGGAACTGGTCGACACGACGGGCGCCGGCGATCTCTATGCCGCCGGCTTCCTGCATGGCTACACGCAAGGCCGCGACCTGCAAACCTGCGGCGACCTTGGCTCACTGGCGGCCGGATTGGTGATCCAGCAGATCGGCCCCAGGCCCCGGCAGAATCTGCGCCGCGAGGCTGAGCAGGCGGGATTGCTGTAGGGGTCCCGACGCTTTTAACCTCTCCCCTTGTGGGAGAGGTCGGATTGCCCCGATTTGTCCTTTACAAATCGGATGGCAATCCGGGTGAGGGGTAGCTTGGCGCCAAGCTGGAACACCCCTCAACCGTCTTGGCGCTACGCGCCAATCCACCTTCTCCCACAAGGGGAGAAGGAAATGCCGTCGCGCAGTTGTCATACATCGCACCTACACGCAATCTGGGCGTCCCGCGACTGACATTTCGGTGCGCCCTCAGTCAGTTGGGGTGTCAAGAAATGCTGGACAGCATGCTGTCGGGCGGCCGGACCGGTTGCCGCCGCGATTTCCGTTTTCCGCACTAGAAGTTCAACAATCGGCCGCAGCTGAGGGGGAGCGCGCGGCCAGAAGACAGATGCATGAACAGATTTCAAATCCAGGGCCTCAAGCAGGACGACTTCGCGGAGATGGTCGCGGAAGACGTCGAACGTGCACTTGCCCACTATGACGAGGCCATCAACAAGCCCACCATGGTCTCGGTCGGCAAGATCGCCGGCAGCATAGCGTCCGCCGTCACCTTGCTGTCACCGAAGCACCGGCGCGCCATCGACGCCATCCATGCCGACCTGCCCGGCCTGGCCTCGAAATTCGTGCGCGCGCTGGCGGCGGAAGCCGCGCGCCGCAGCGAAGCCGGTATTGCCGGCGTGACAAATCCGCCGACGACCCCGTTGGCCGATGTCGAGCCTCCTTCGCTGCCAAAGTCCGACGATCTCGAATCGATGCTGATCGAGGACTGGGCCGGCCGCGTCGCCGGCTCGACCTATCTGGAAGAGCATCTGCGCATCGCCCGCTCGACCCTGCACCGCTGGCAGCGGCGGGGTGAGGTCATCGCCTTGCGCAAGGGCGGCCGCAAACATGTCTTCCCGCTGGCGCAGTTCGTCGACGGCCGGCCGGTTGCAGGCATTCGCGACGTGCTATCCCTGATCACCAATCCGAGGCTCGCATGGCTGTGGCTGACGCGGCCCTCGGCGCAGCTCGACGGCCGCGTCCCGATCGACTTGCTGCGGCAGGATCAGGTGGACGAGATCGTCGAGGCCGCGCGCGTATTCGCGCCGGGCTGAAGGCAGCGCGGACTCACCGCTGAGGCCAGCCCCTCAAGTCCCCGCCGTGTACGCCGCGATCGCCGCCATGTTGACGATATCGCTGTCCTTGGCATTCAGCGACACGATCTGAACCGGCTTGTTCAGGCCGACCAGCAGCGGCCCGATCACCGTCGAGCCGCCGAGTTCCTGCAGCATCTTGGTCGAAATCGAGGCCGAGTGGAACGCCGGCATGATCAGCACATTGGCCGGGCCGGTCAGGCGGATGAACGGGTATTGCGCCATGGCGCGGGCGTTGAGGGCGACGTCGGCGGCCATTTCGCCGTCATATTCGAAATCGACGCGGCGCTTGTCGAGGATGCGCACGGCTTCCTGGACGCGCTCGGAGCGTTCGCCCTGCGGATGGCCAAAGGTAGAATAGGCGAGCATGGCGAGCCTCGGCTCATAACCCATGCGGCGGGCAAAGCCTGCCGCCTCCTCGGCGATGTCGGCGATCTGCTCGGCGTTCGGCATATCGTGCACGGCGGTGTCGGCGACCAGCACGGTCTTGCCCCGCGCCAGCACGATCGAGACGCCGATGACGCGGTGGCCGGGCTTGGCGTCGATGACGCGGCGGATGTCGTCGAGCGCGGTCGAATAGTTGCGGGTGACGCCGGTGACGATGCCGTCGGCGTCACCCAGCGCCACCATGCAGGCGGCAAAGTGGTTGCGATCGTTGTTGATCAGCCGCTGGCAGTCGCGAAACAGGAAGCCTTTGCGCTGCATGCGCTCGTAGAGGTAGTCGGTGTAGATGCCGTTGCGGCGCGACAGCCTTGCATTAATGATCTCGATGCCTTGCTTGTTCAAGTCGATGCCGGCGTGCTTGGCGTTTTCCTTGATGACGTCGTCGCGGCCGAGCAGGATGGCGGTGCCGAGCTTCTGGTTCACATAGGAGACGGCGGCGCGCATGACCTGTTCCTCCTCGCCCTCGGCGAAGACGATGCGCTTGGGCTGGCGGCGCACGCGGTCGTAGATGCGCTGCAGGGTCGAGGCGATCGGGTCGCGGCGGGCCGACAGTTCCTGCGCGTAACGATCGAGATCGAGGATCGGCTTGCGGGCGACGCCTGAGTCCATCGCCGCCTTGGCGACCGCGATCGGGATGGCCGAGATCAGGCGCGGGTCGAACGGGACCGGGATGATGTAGTTGGGGCCGAATTTCGGACGATTGCCCTGATAGGCGGCGGCGACGTCGTCGGGCACGTCCTGGCGCGCCAGTGCCGCCAGCGCCTGGGCGGCGGCGATCTTCATGTCGTCATTGATGGTGGTTGCCCTGACATCCAGTGCGCCGCGGAAGATATAGGGGAAGCCGAGCACGTTGTTGACCTGATTGGGATAATCGGAACGCCCTGTGGCCATGATGGCGTCTGTGCGGATTTCGGCGACCTCCTCCGGCGTGATTTCCGGGTCGGGATTGGCCATGGCGAAGATGATCGGGTTCTTGGCCATCGACTGCACCATGGCGGTGGTCAGCGCGCCCTTGGCGGAGAGGCCGAGGAAGACGTCGGCGCCGTCGAGCGCCTCGGCGAGGCTGCGCGCCTCGGTCTTCACCGCATGCGCCGACTTCCACTGGTTCATGCCTTCGGTGCGGCCCTGGAAAACCACGCCCTTGGTGTCGCATAGGATGATGTTTTCCGGCGAAAAGCCCATCGCCTTCATCAGCTCGATGCAGGCGATGCCGGCGGCGCCGGCGCCGTTGCAGACCATTTTCGTGGTCTTCATGTCACGGCCGGTGATCTCCAGCGCGTTGATCAGGCCGGCGGCGGAGATGATCGCGGTGCCGTGCTGGTCGTCATGGAAGACCGGGATGTCCATCAATTCGCGCAGCCGCTGCTCGATGATGAAGCATTCCGGCGCCTTGATGTCCTCGAGATTGATGCCGCCGAAGGAGGGCCCGAGGAAACGCACGCAGTTGATGAACTCGTCGGCGTCCTCGGTGTCGACCTCGAGGTCGATGGAATCGACATCGGCGAAGCGCTTGAACAGCACCGCCTTGCCCTCCATCACCGGCTTGGAGGCCAGCGCGCCGAGATTGCCGAGACCGAGAATGGCTGTGCCGTTGGAGATGACTGCGACCATATTGCCGCGCGTCGTGTAGTCGAAGGCGCGCGAGGGGTCTTCGGCGATGGCCAGGACCGGAACCGCGACACCAGGCGAATAGGCGAGGCTGAGGTCGCGCTGCGTTGCCATGGGCTTGGTGGCGACGACCTCCAGCTTGCCCGGCCGACCCATGGCGTGGAATTCGAGCGCTTCCTGCGCACTGACGGACGGACCGCTGTTCTCGGTTTTCCTGGCCATGATGTACTTGATTTCCTCACCGGTGCAGCACCTCGTTGAAGCGGGTGCTTTGTGTCGGACCGAATTAAGACCACGCGCCGCCGCGTGTAAACCGCCAGCGTGCGGAATCGCGGTTGGTACGCGCGATTGCGGGCATCCTGCCGTCCCGGTCGTCCCCTGTTTTTCGAAGCCCCGGCATTAAACCGCGCGATCACATCTGCTAGCGTGCGGCGCATGAACATGCACAGCCCGAACGAGCCAGACGCCCCCGAGGCGATGACGCCGGTGCCGACCGCCCACGCCGGCGCCACGCCGATGATCGAGCAATTCATCGAGATCAAGGCGGCAAACCCGGATTCGCTGCTGTTCTACCGCATGGGCGATTTCTACGAGCTGTTCTTCGACGATGCCGAGAAGGCGAGCCGGGCGCTGGGCATCGTCTTGACCAAGCGCGGCAAGTATCAAGGGCTCGACATTCCGATGTGCGGCGTGCCGGTGCATGCTGCTGACGACTATCTGCAGAAGCTGATCGGCCAGGGTTTCCGCGTTGCCGTCTGCGAACAGATCGAGGATCCGGCCGAGGCGAAGAAACGCGGCGGCAAATCGGTGGTGCGCCGCGATGTGGTGCGGCTGGTGACACCAGGCACCATCACCGAGGACAAATTGCTGGCGCCGTCGGAATCGAGCTTCCTGATGGCGCTGGGGCGGGTGAAAGGCGGAGCGGACCACTCCTTTGCGCTGGCCTGGATCGACATCTCGACCGGCGCCTTCCGCGTCACCGACACCACCGCCGACCGGCTTTTGGCTGACATCTTCCGTGTTGATCCGCGTGAGTTGATCGTTGCCGAGCCAGTGTTCCACGATCCGGAGCTGAAGCCGGTGTTCGACGTGCTCGGCCGCGTCGCCAGCCCGCAACCACCGTCACTGTTCGATTCGGCGTCGGCGACAGGGCGCATCGCCCGCTTCTTCGATGTGGCGACGCCGGACAGTTTTGGCGCCTTTTCGCGCGCCGAACTGTCGGCGATCTCGGGCGCCATTGCCTATGTCGAGA
>NZ_RZQT01000224.1:0-5439 GCF_003998485.1 Mesorhizobium sp. M7A.F.Ca.CA.001.04.2.1 | reverse complement strand
TCGAAGTCGCTCCGCAATTTGATGCCACGACCAATACTGCTCAGGCCGGCGCTCAGGTGCTTTTCGAGATACTGAGCCTGATGGTTTTCAGTCCGTCCATGGCTCACAAGCCGGGCCAGGGAGCCATCGGATCAACCACAACCGTTACAACGGAACGGCAGGGGTGACCGGTTACAAGAGGGCGAATGGCTATCCCGCTTGAGGCATTGGCCTTGAGAATGTTGGCTTGATCCTGTCTCGATCGTACGCGTAGTATACCACCGCTAGCGGCGCACGGCCTCTCTCCTGGCCGTTGTGCCAAGCCAAGTTCAAGATCACCGCTGTGTACACGAGCAGAACAGGTGCCTGCCGAACGTAAATGTGGCGCGCGGACCGAATCTGCTAACCTGGGAAATTACTGCTTGGCGGTTGTGGAGCAAACCGCTAAGATACCTAGCATTGGGTGCTTGGGCCGATCCGCGCCATGTCCCGGAGATCACATTCGCCATAACTGATCTATGCCGCCGCTGTCACATCGCGGTCGCAAGGCAGCAGCATGACCATTTGCCAAGAACCGGCATTGGCTCGATTGCACAGGTCCTTGCGCATCGGAAGAGCTGGCCGACGTGAATACCTACCAATCACGTAACCTTCGGCGCCGTGCGCCGTGCTCAAAGAATGCTGTAACTAGCGCCCCTTCCCCTCACGCGACCACCGCCAGCTCTTCAACTTACGTGAACACCTCCACACGTAGTAGGGCTACTCCACTGGGTCCTTTCCGTCCATGAATCGGCGATGCCGACGCCCTCCGCTCAACGCGCTCGACATTACTGTGGCGACTTTCAGACAGACTTGTTCGATATGTGCCATGCAGGCCTAAAGAGATCACGTTGTTCAGAAACGATTTCTCCTTTGGCACGGCACATGCGAGGTCATCCGCAAATGCACCACAGACTGAGGAGGAAGCCTTGCCGTCCGCACAACTCATCTCGAGCTACACCATCGTCAAGCTGCCCGTCAGCCAGCTCCGACCATCCGAGGAAATCAACATTGAACGTGCTCGGACGCTAGCAAAGATGATCGCCGAAACAGGGCGGTGGACCCGGCCGATCTTTGTCGAACATCGCCATTCCGTGATTATGGATGGTCATCATCGCCTTTTCTGTGCCGGGGAGCTCGGTCTCTTGTCTGTTCCATGCATCCTGCTTTCCTATGATGATCCAAACTTGCATGTGACCTACTGGTCCGAGCCCGGACCCGTTAACGTGGAGAGTATCATCCAGGCGGCCCTATCCGGCGACCTGATGGGCTTCAAGACGACAAACCACAAGTTACAGATAGCGCTGCCATGCTGCTCAATCGACCTTGACGACCTGAGATGAGGAGCCGTCAATGTTCCAGAAATACTTTTCTGACGAACCGCGGCCGCTACTCAGCGATTGGACGGTCGATTTACTCAATAGCCGATCCGAACTGGCCGCTTGGGTCGATGGTTTCGGGTCGCCGCTGCATGTGGTGTATCCGGACCAAGCCACCGAAAACTATCTGCAATGGCTGAACGAGTTGCGGACCGTCTATGGCGATTGTCAGGTCCAGTTCGCGTTGAAGGCCTGTAAATCTGCTTCGCTCCTGCGCGCATTCGCACTGGTTGGCGCCGGCGCTGACGTTTCTTCTGCCCACGAAATGGCTTCCGCCTTCATGAACCTAGTTCCAGCGGAGCGCATGTCGATGACGGGACCCGCGAAGTCGGATTACGAACTCAATCTTTGCATACTCCACAAAGTGGCCATCCATATCGATTGCATCGAAGAACTCAATCGCGTTCTCGCACTGGCGGACGGCGTGGGAGGTATTAGCCGTCTGTTCCTTCGGGCTCGTCCCATAACTGAGCCCGGCTCGCGCTTTGGAATGACCGAGGATCAGCTGATGGCATGTCTGATGCTGCTTGAAAACACTAAGGTAGATCGGGTTGGCGTGTCATTTCATCTCAACGACTACCAGGTTCATACGCGCGCAGACCAATTGCGCTTCTGCATCGCCTTCCTACGGCGTGTCTGTGCCAAATGCCTAACGCCCGGCGGAATCGACATCGGCGGCGGATATCCCATGCGCTACGTTCAGAGGTTCGATCCGGTTGCATATGGTCAGGGCGTCCACTGGGGCAACGTAGCAAAACCCGGCAACTATCCTTACGTTCCGGAGCTTACTGGAGCCCAGCACGCGGCTGCAGTGATCCAGACTGCTCTAGCCGACCCGGGAGACCGCGACTTCCTCTACGGGCACCAGCTGCCGATTTTGCTGCAGCCTGGTCGCTCGCTTCTAGACCAGTGTGGGGTCAGCGCCTTCCATGTGACTGATGTCAAGGACCTTGGTGACCGTCGATTCGGGGTAGTGCTTGATGGTATGTCGTTTTCACTCTCCGAAACCTGGTTTGGCGCTGATTTCGTGCCGTCGCCGGTGGTCGTGTGGCGAGAGGAACGCGAGGTGCCGCGGTACGATGCAACTTATTTTTTGGTCGGGCGCAGCTGTCTTGAATCGGATATCATCCGCCGACGCGGTCTGACAATCAAGGGTGGCATCGCCCGGGGTGATCTTGTCGTCTTCGCCAATACCGCCGGGTATCAAATGGATTCGAATGAGAGTTCGTTCCATCAAATCCCGTCGCCCAAAAAGATAGCCGCGGTCCGGCGTCGGTGCGGGTGGAAGATCTTAGCCGACGAAACCCTTAACAAGCAGGGATTACCCCGCAATGATCGTCAATAGCATTCTTGAAACGATTGGACGCACGCCCATGCTGCACGTTCCCTTGCGACGCGGTGAGGTCGGTCTGTATATCAAGTTAGAAATGTTCAATCCTACGGGCTCGATGAAGGACAGGATGGCATTGAGCATGGTCGACAGCCTGCCTATCACACTAGATGAAGCTGCCAGTATTGTCGAATCTTCCTCGGGGAATACGGCCAGTGCGTTGGCTATGATCTCTGCTGTCCGCAGACTCGAATTTACTGCCCTCATGGACTCCCATGCAAGTGTCGATAAGATCGTTACTGTTCGTGCATTCGGTAGCAACGTCCGAGTCGTTGGTAGTGACGATGGCGCCCTAGCCACCGACCAGCGTGACGAGGAGGCCAGGCGGATTGCCATGGAAGAGGGGGCTAACTGGACCGAGCAGCACAACAACCCTGCCAACGCCGCCGGCTATATGGGACTAGCGGCCGAATTGCTTGAGGATCTCGGCCCGAGAATTACGCATTTTGTATCAGCCATCGGTACCGGTGGGTCGCTGTGCGGGACCGCGCGTCAACTGCGGCTGCATATACCCGAGGTCCAAGTGATTGGCGTGGAACCTGTCGGTAGTATCATTTTTGGTGGTCAGGGCGGGTGCTACCGTCAATCGGGCACTGGTACGCCCGAAGGGGCCAATGTGGGCATGGTGATCGATTACGACGCGATAGATTGGGGGCGGAAAGTAAGCGACGACAATGCCTTCTCGATTTGCCACTACCTGGCGCGGCGGCACGGATTGCTTGTCGGCGGCTCGACTGGCGGGGCGATCTACGAGGCGCTCAGCGTGGCCCGCGAAGCGCCGGTTGGATCGTGCATCGTGACCCTCGCCTGCGACAGCGGCACAAAGTACCTGGACACAATCTTCAAGCAGGACTGGCTGTCGACTCACGATATTCACTTGGTTGACGTTGAGGCGGAATTTGCCGAGCTTTTCGCGAGTGCACCCGCTGTGCCGCAGCCGCCCCCTTAGGACAATGGAACGCCTACGAAGAGTTTGAGGTCACGGCACGGCTGAACAAGCTTGAAGCTGATTTCCTCGAAAACCGCCACATAGTACGCACAGTCGGGGTATTTACTGATGTCAAAAAGAGCACTCGTCCTGATTGAAGGCGATTCAACCGGTAATGGTCTGCTATTTGTCCAGGCGGCCCAGCCTCTTGGCCTTCATCCGATTACCCTGTCGGCCGACCCAACTCAGTACGAGTATCTCGCGACGGAAGCGACTGAGGCTATCCGTGTCGATACAGACAATCTGGATGCGCTGATCCGCGAATGTTCCCGGCTGCGTGCGACTTATGACATTGCTGGAATTACGAGCCCCTGGGAGCCGTTCTACGCGATAGCCGGCAAGCTCTGCCGGCATTTCGAGCTGCCGGGACCAAACCCTGCATCCATCGAACGATGCTGCGACAAATCCACACAACGGGAGGTCCTCGCGGGCGCCGGCATTCCAATACCTGCTTATCGCGTAGCAGCGAATGCGGCTGAGGTGGAAGGCTTTGCCGCGGAGATCGGCCTGCCGGTGATTCTCAAGCCAACCATAGGCAGAGGCAGTAGCGGTGTCCGATTGTGCCGCAATGTCGATGAATTGGCCGAACACACTGCCCACCTGTTGAGCGGAAAGCACATAGGGCAGTCTCTGCCGAGGATGCTGGTCGAAGAATTTGCACAGGGTCCTCAATATACCGCCCATACGATGGGAAAGGAGGTCATTGGGATTGCCCTCGCTGACTTCGACCCCCTACCGCATTTCGTCTATCGCGGGTTCACCTTTCCAGCTGTACTGACTGATGACGAGCACAAGCGTATCGCCGACGTTTCGCTGAGTTGTTTGCAAGCTCTAGGTCTTGGCTGGGGGCCAACGAATGTTGAGCTCCGGTGGACGAAGCGTGGCCCAGTCGTTATTGAAGTCAATCCGCGTCTTGCTGGCACGCCCGATCCTCAATTGGTTCAATTGGCCTATGGTGTCGATCTGGTCACCGAGCACATCAAGCTTGTCATCGGCAGTGAATGGAATTTGCGGAGAAAGCATTCCCACACTGCGGCCGCCCGGTCCCTAATTCCTGATCGCGATGGCACCCTCGAGTGGATCGACGGCGGCAGTCAAGCAGCTGCTGTACTAGGTGTTGCTGAAGTCAAACTGTATGTTGAACCTAAGACGCCGATCGTCAGGAAAGGCGATGACCGAGACTGGATCGGACATGTTATAGCTGCTTCCCCAAGCGTTTCTCAGACCGAGGCGATACTTCAGCGTGCCGTCGATTTGATCGATTGGTCGATCACACCATTTCCGCCCCATGACGAATAGAAATAAAGCCTGCGGACCCACCTGCTCATTTCGATCGATGGTTTGGCGAGGACCTTCCGCCAGGCCTCGTATACATTTTGAAGATCCTCTAAAAAAGCGAGCAGTTAGTCTTTGACTTGGTCAAGGCGGCTGAATGAGTCGACCGTGAACAATGAGATTGGTCAGGCTTCGAGCCGCTTCGGCTGGCTTTGGAGGGCTGCGATGAGAAGCCGCAAAAGCTGCCTGAACCAGTTGAGCAGGTCGCGTCCCCACAGGTGGTGTAGCTCGGCGGTAGCGAAGCCGCTCGCGAGCGCGCCTTCGATAGCGCTGTAGCGAGCGAGCGGCTTTGCGGTGGTCATCGACAGTTCGCCGGTAAGGTCGGGTTG
>NZ_RZQT01000223.1:0-5511 GCF_003998485.1 Mesorhizobium sp. M7A.F.Ca.CA.001.04.2.1 | reverse complement strand
GTGGCATCCTGCTGGTCGGCGGCAGCGGGCTGACCATCGTGTCGCTGGATCAGCGCCAGCGCCGGTTGGCCGTCGTCGCCTAGCCTCGTTTCATTGCGGGAACGCCGATCTTTGTTTTCGCCGCCCCGATGCCATAGGCAAGCCACAGCCGGGCACACCGGCCTGAAGCCGGTCTTGCCTTCAGAAACTCGAAACCTCAGACGATCCGCAGGCGCCTAAAGCGTCCGCCTTGCGCTGAACTGATGGTAGGCCCACAGAACAACCACCGCCCCGATGACGGCAACGATCAGGCTGTAGATGTTGAGACCGGTGACGCCAGATGCGCCGAAGGCACTGAAGATCAGCCCACCGACAATGGCGCCGACGATGCCCAGCACGATATCCATTATGACACCCTGGCCGGTCTTGTTGACGATCTTGCTGCCTATGAAGCCGGCGACCACGCCGAGAATGATCCAGCTGATGATACCCATTTTTTCCTCTCCATCCCCTCGCCAGCCGAACATTTTCATATGATTGTCAAAACCTCAAGCCAGCTTGAAATTCCGCCCGAATGCTTCATTGTTGAGGAGGGGTCGGGCCTTGGTCGCTATGGAGGATCCACGATGGGACTTTTTGACAACGCCGTTCCCGGCGGCAACATCACCAAACCTCTGATGATCGCACTCGGCGCATTGCTGGTCGGCAAGATGCTGAGCGGCAGAAGTGCCGAAGAGCCGGAACAGTCTCCCGTGCCCGCTCCGACCGCCCCCGTCCCGACGGAAACCACATCCGCCGACGGTGGCCTGCTGGGCGGCCTGGGCGGACTGCTCGAAAAGCTCCGGGACGCCGGTCACGGCAACACCGCGGACTCCTGGGTCGGAACCGGCCAGAACCAGTCGATCAACGCCAACGATCTTGGCGCCGCGATCGGACCGCAGATCATCCGCGAGATCGCGCAACGGACCGGACTGGACGAGCAGGAACTGCTCAAGCAACTGTCCACCGCCCTGCCCGGCATCGTCGACAAGCTGACGCCGAACGGCCAGGTGCCGCAACAGCACCAGGTCGCATCCGCGTTCAACAGCTGACGCGGCGCAGCCACGGCAGCGCTGCGCCTCGTGCGCAGTGCTTCGGCTTGCCGTGATGGGATGAGTGTCTGGAGCGGGTAGCGGGAATCGAACCCGCATATTCAGCTTGGAAGGCTGCTGCTCTACCACTGAGCTATACCCGCGCCTTACCTGAAGTACCGGATTCATCCGAAAAGCGCCATGCACTTTTCGGTCCGATTCTTGTCGCGTTTCAGGGCTTCCGGGCCGGCAGTGGTGGAGAGGGTTGGATTCGAACCAACGTAAGCTAAGCTAACGGATTTACAGTCCGTCCCCTTTAACCACTCGGGCACCTCTCCAGTCTGCCGCCGGAGCCATGCAACGAGGCATTCGCGCCGATCCGGACCCGAGTTATGTGTTCTCCGAAACCAGCGCAGCGCCTTATGGCGGCAAGGCCATTGGGTGTCAACCGCGCAGCCAGCGTTTTTCGATGTTGTTCGCCGGCTGTGACGGCGGGCCATATCCTTGGCCGGAGGACACCGCTATAGAAGCCAGCCATGAGCGATAAAACCAACACCCCCAAAGACACCCATTACGCCAAGCTGCGCCGCGCCTATCGCGACGAGAAAAGCGGCGGCGCGCCGGCGTTCCGGCCCCGACAGCCGGTTCCGCCGGGCGAAAATGCCGCGGACGGCCTGGTGCGGCTCTACGGCCTGCACACGGTGCGCGCCGCACTCGACAATCCGCGCCGCAAGATCAGGAAGATGCTGGTGACGCGCAATGCGGCCGAGCGCCTGGAAATCGCCGATCTCGCCGCCCTGCCCTTCAAGACGGAACTGGTCGAACCCAGGGATATCGACAAGATCACCGGGTCGGATGCCGTGCATCAGGGTGTGCTGATCGAGGCCGAGCCGCTGAAAGCCAAGCGGCTCGATGCGCTTGGCGACGCGAAGCTGGTGCTGGTGCTCGACCAGATCACCGACCCGCACAATGTCGGCGCCATCCTGCGCTCGGCGGTCGCCTTCGGCGCCGGCGCGCTGATCACCACGGCCCGCCACAGCCCGCAGGAATCGGGCGTGCTGGCGAAATCCGCCTCCGGCGCGCTGGAGCACATCGACCAGATCGAGGTGAAGAACCTCGCCGACGCGCTCGGGCAACTGCACGAGGCGGGCTTTCGCACCATCGGGCTTGATTCGGACGCGCCGGCCGAACTCGAAAAGAGCTTTGCCGGAGAAAAGATCGCCCTGGTGCTGGGCGCCGAAGGCAAGGGCCTGCGCCAGAAGACACGCGAGACGGTGACGACACTGGCGCGGCTCGACATGCCCGGCGCGATCCACTCGCTCAACGTATCGAACGCCGCGGCGATCAGCCTTTACGTGGCGCGGAAGTTCTTAGCGAGTAGCGAGTAGCGAGTAGCCGAATCCCGGTATTCGGGGCTGCAATCCCTATTCGCTATTCCCTATTCGCTATTCGCTTCTACCCCACCTCATGCGCCGCCATTCGCTCCAGCGCCCTGACCAGAGCCGAATGATCCTCCTTGGCGCCGCCGTTGG
Organism: Mesorhizobium sp. M7A.F.Ca.CA.001.04.2.1; assembly: GCF_003998485.1. Taxonomy (NCBI): domain Bacteria; kingdom Pseudomonadati; phylum Pseudomonadota; class Alphaproteobacteria; order Hyphomicrobiales; family Phyllobacteriaceae; genus Mesorhizobium; species Mesorhizobium sp. M7A.F.Ca.CA.001.04.2.1. Next base: position 2,930 of record NZ_RZQT01000223.1, on the reverse strand, counting down.
CGGCGCAGGCGTTGAACAGCTGCTGAGTCGTCGAGGTGTTGGGCAAGGAAACGCCGAGCGCCTTCGCGCCCTCCAGCGCGAGGTTCAGATCCTTCTGGTGCAGTTCGATCCGAAAACCCGGCGCGAAGGTGCGCTTGACCATGCGCTCGCCATGCACTTCCAGAATGCGCGACGCCGCCAGCCCGCCCATCAGCGCCTGCCTGACCTTGGCCGGATCGGCGCCGGCTTTCGAAGCAAAAACAAGCGCTTCGGCGACAGCTTCAATGGTCAGCGCGACGACGATCTGGTTGGCCACCTTGGTGGTCTGGCCAACCCCGTTCGGCCCGACCAGGGTAATGTTCTTGCCCATCTTCTCGAAGACGGGCTTGGCGCGCTCGAACGGGTTTTCCTCGCCGCCGACCATGATGGTCAGCGATGCCGCCTTGGCGCCGACCTCGCCGCCCGAGACCGGCGCGTCGAGATAGTCGCAGCCGAGATCGTTGATCTTCTTCGCGAAAACCTTGGTCTCGATCGGTGAGATCGAGCTCATATCGATGACCAGCTTGCCCTTGGTCAGGCCGGACGCGACGCCGTTCTCGCTAAACAGCACATCGGCCACCTGCGGCGTGTCGGGCACCATCAGGATGATGATGTCGGCGGCCCTGGCCACGGCCGCATGGCCAGTGACCGTTTTCAGGCCCTTGGCGACGAGATCGGCGGAGGGTTTCGATCGATGATCGCTGGTGATGACATGATAGCCCGCGTCCAGCAGATGCCCCGCCATCGGCGCGCCCATGATGCCGAGGCCAATGAAGCCGATGGTTTCCATTTGTTTTCTCCGTCTTTTGTTAGGTCGCGTTCTGTCACGCCCCCTCTGTCCTGCCGGACATCTCCCCCACGAGGGATGTCACCGCTGTCTTCGCCAATTTTCGAGCGTCAGAAAATCAAAGGCCGACGCCGAAGCTGCCAATCTCCCCACCTGTGGGGGAGATGGCCGGCAGGCCAGAGGGAGGCGTGACAGAACGCGACTTCGACTGCGATAGCCGCTAAGCAGCAGCACTTCCCTGCCCGGCCAACTCCCGAAACCACCCCAACCCGGCTTCCGTCCCGGCCTTCGGCTTGTACTCAGCCCCGACCCAGCCGGAATAACCAATGCGATCAATGTGCTCGTACAGGAAGGGAAAATTGATCTCGCCCGTCCCCGGCTCGTGACGGCCGGGATTGTCCGCAAGCTGGATATGCGCGATGCGGCCAAGGTTTGCCTCGATGGTACGGGCGAGATCCCCCTCCATGATCTGCATGTGATAGATGTCGTATTGCAGAAACAGGTTTTTTGAGCCGACACGGTCGATCAGCGCCAAGGCTTGATCCGAGTAATTAAGGAAGAAGCCCGGGATATCGCGCGTGTTGATCGGCTCGATCAACAGCCTGATGCCGGCCTGCTCCAGCTTCTCCGCCGCGAAGGCAAGGTTTTCGGCAAAGACATCCTCCAGCACCTTGCGATCGGCGCCGGCCGGCGCAATGCCGGCCAGGCAATTGACCTGCTGGCAGCCGAGCGCCTGCGCGTAGGTGATCGCCTTGGCGATGCCCTGGCGGAATTCCGGCACGCGGTCCGGCAGCACCGCAATGCCGCGTTCGCCCTTGCCCCAGTCCCCCGCCGGAAGGTTGAACAGCACCTGGGTCAGGCCGTTCTTCTTCAACCGGGCGGCGACGACATCGGGGGCATGGTCATAGGGGCCGATATATTCGACGCCCTTGAAGCCGGCGCGGGCGGCGGCATCGAAACGGTCGAGGAACTCATGCTCGCCAAAGAGCATCGAAAGATTGGCTGAAAAACGCGGCATTCTTTTTCTCCTAATCCAACATCACGATCGCCGTCGGCGCATCCTCGTGGCTTTCGGCAAGCTCCTCGAATTCGGTGATCTTGTCGATCTCGGTGCCCATCGAGATGTTGGTGACGCGTTCGAGGATGAATTCGAGCACGACCGGAACCCGGTGCTCTTTCATCAACCGCTGGGCCTCCTTGAAGGCTCCGGCGAACTCTTCCGGCTTGCGCACCCTGACCGCCTTGCATCCCATCGCCTCGGCGACGGCAACGTGGTCGACACCGTAGCCGGCCTCGGGATCGCCTGCCCGGTTGATGTTCTCGAAGGCGAGGTCGACCTCGAAATCCATCGAGAAACCGCGCTGCGCCTGGCGGATCAGCCCGAGATAGGCGTTGTTCACGACGACATGCAGATAGGGCAATTTGTGCTGGGCGCCGACCGCCAGTTCCTCGATCATGAACTGGAAATCATAGTCGCCCGACAGCGCCACGATGGTCCGATCCGGGTCGGCGGCGCGCACGCCAAGGGCTGCCGGCAAGGTCCAGCCGAGCGGGCCGGCCTGGCCGCAATTGATCCAGTTGCGCGGCTTGTAGACATGCAGGAACTGCGCCCCGGCGATCTGCGACAGGCCGATCGTGGTGACATAGGTGACGTCGCGGCCGAACGCCTTGTTCATCTCCTCATAGACACGCTGCGGCTTCAGCGGCACCTGGTCGAAATGCGTCTTGCGCTTCATCGTCTTCTTGCGGGCCTGGCACTCCTTCGCCCAGCCCGACCAGTCGCGCAGTCTGCCTGATGTCTTCCACTCGGTGGCGACGTCGAGCAGCATCTTCAGCGCCGCGCCCGCATCCGAAACGACACCGAGATCCGGCGCGAAGACGCGGCCGATCTGCGTCGGTTCGATGTCGACATGGATGAATTTTTTCCCCTTGGTGTAGACATCCACGGAGCCGGTGTGACGGTTGGCCCAGCGGTTGCCTATGCCGAAGACGAAGTCGGCTTCCAGCATCGTCGCATTGCCATAGCGGTGCGAGGTCTGCAGCCCGCACATGCCGGCCATCAGCCGGTGGTCGTCGGGGATCGCGCCCCAGCCCATCAAAGTCGGGATGACCGGCACGCCTGAAA